>CANBUF010000020.1 GCA_947372575.1 Alcaligenaceae bacterium
AGACCCATTTTGTCGGCAATCTTGTCCAGATCCTGACCAGCAAACTCAGGACGTGCTTTTGACCAGGTCACGATTACACGCGCCGAGGTCACTGCACGACTCCAGGACAGCACCGTCGAGCCAGCTGCATAGGGATAGCAATCCAGACAGATCGGTTGCTTGGACATGCTTTTCTCAATGAACGCCAGAGTCTCGTCCGAGCGACCATAATTTTGTGGCCCAATCAGTTTGTGGTGTGAAATCACAACAGGCACATCCACTTCGCGGCCAATCCTGAAGGTCTCTTCAAGCGAATCCATCACCCCGTCGGCCTCGTCGCGCATGTGGGTGCAATACAGGCCATTAAAGGCCTTGAGCGGCCGACAGATTTCTATGACTTCTTCGGTGGGTGCCGCGACCGCAGGCTCATAAAAAAGTCCCGTCGACACACCAATGGCACCCGCCTCCATGGCTTCGGTCACGAGTGCCTGCATCTGCCTGATTTGTTCAGGGGTCGCAGGCTGCTCCAGATCATCCATCACGGCCACGCGCAGTGTTGTATGGCCTACCAGCATGGCACGATTTGTCGTTGAAGGCTGGTCGTTCAACGCCTTCAGATAGGCCGCAAAGGTCTTGAACTTGAACCAGTCTCCGGCATCATCAAGCAAATTCAAAGGGGGTGTGACAGGGTCTGGAATTGGCCGTGGCATCGGCGCAAGTGAGACGCCACAATTGCCACCAATAATGGTTGTCACCCCCTGACTGATTTTGGGTGTCATTTCGGGATCTGAAAGCATGAGTCGATCATCGTGCGTATGCGCATCGATAAAACCGGGCGCGGCAATTCGCCCTTCGAGATCAATCTCACTTTTAGCAGAATATGCAGACAAATCACCGATTTTAGATATTCGATCGCCAACAATACCAATATCCGCACTATAGCGCGGCGCACCCGTACCATCAATGACAGTGGCGTGACGAATCAGAAGATCGAAATTATCCTGCATAAAATCCTTTATCAGATATTTTTTTATTCGCGTAATTCAAACTATATACTGAGTAGGAATCACCCACAGGCGATTATCCAGAGGCAATTTGGTTTCAAGGGCCTGGCATTTGCAATACGCACACATACTGAAATAAAACAAAACTCACTCACCATGCCATCCACCATGCATTCAACTCCTGATGTCACCCCGTATTTAGGCAAACTCATCAGCTTCAGACGCGATCTTCACGCGCATCCGGAATTGAAGTTCGAAGAATTTCGCACCTCGGATCAAATCGCAGCCTATCTCGGCACGCTTGGCTTGACCGTCCATCGGGGCTTGAGCAAGACAGGCGTAGTTGCAAGCCTGCGTGGTACCGGGCCGCGCGCAGGCGATCCTGAGCGCACCATTGCCTTGCGTGCCGATATGGACGCATTGCCCGTCACAGAAATCAATCAGTTTGATCACATCAGCCAGCACCCTGGCCGCATGCATGCCTGTGGCCATGATGGCCATACCGCCATGCTGCTGGGTGGCGCGACCCTGCTGAGCGGTAAACCCGACTTCGATGGAACGGTGCATTTTATTTTTCAGCCTGGCGAAGAAGGTGGTGCCGGTGCACGCATCATGATCGAAGAAGGTCTCTTCGAAAAGTTCCCAGCGTCTGCAGTCTTTGCGCTACATAACTGGCCCGCGATGCCTGCCGGAAAAATGGGCGTGCGTGTGGGCCCCATCATGGCCTCGGCCAATCGTTTTGAAATACGCATCAGCGGCCGTGGTGGTCATGCGGCACAACCGCACAACACCATTGACCCGATTCCAGTGGCCTGTGCGCTCGTGACACAATTGCAGACGCTCGTATCGCGAACCATTGATCCACTTGATAGCGCAGTCCTGACCGTTGGAAAAATCGAATCCGGCACCGTCGAAAATATTATTCCAAACGAAGCAGCCATCTACGGCACCTGTCGGACCCTCACGCCCGAGACACTGAACCACCTGATCGCCGGGATTGAACGCATGAGCAGTCATGTCGCCGCCGCGCATGGCGCCACAGCAAAGGTGACCATCAAGCCCGGCTACCCCTGCACCATCAATCACCCCAAAGAAGCGCGCTTCATGGCCGAGGTTATGGCAGCAACCGTGGGTGCAACCAACACAAACAGCGATGTCGCGCCCGCAATGACCGCAGAAGACTTCAGCTTTATGCTTGAAAAAGTTCCAGGCGCCTATGGATTTATTGGCAATGGTCACAACGGTCTGCCAGGCATCAGCCTGCATAACGCTGCCTATGATTTCAACGATGACATCCTTGGGGTCGGGGCGAGCTTCTGGGATCGTCTGGTGCGCCAATGGTTTGAACAGGAAGCTGGGCAATGACTACGCGACGCCATGTATTAGGACTGGGGGCAGCCTGCCTGCTTGGCCTGCATTTATCGCGGGCCGAGGCGCAATCTGCAAACTGGCCGGCCAGGCCAATCAAGATCATCGTCCCCTACCCGACTGCAGGCGTGAGTGACACGATCGTCAGGATGCTTGCCGAGCGGCTATCTCTCGCGCTCGGTCAACCGTGCATTGTCGAGAATCGTGCAGGCGCAGGAGGAACACTTGGCATGGATATCGTCGCAAAAGCCAATCCGGATGGATATACGCTTGGTTTTGCTGCAATCAGTCCGCTGACACTCAATCCCCATGTCATGAAAGTCCCGTACGATGCCTTGAAAGACTTCGCACCGATCGCCTCGGCCATGTACTCACCGATCTATCTGCTGACGACCTCGAAATTTACTGGCAATACCTTTGAAGACGTCATCGAACTGAGTCGTTCCAAACCGGGTTCGATCACAATCGCGACCTCGGGTTATGGCACCGTCGGTCACATCATGGTTGAGCAATTACGCAAAAAATCAGGTGTCAATCTGACGCACGTTCCTTACAAAGGTGGCGCACAGATATCAACAGACGCACTGGGCGGGCAGTTTGATCTGATGCTGGCAAATCCCTACGCAAACCTCAATGCCATGATTGAGCAAGGTAAACTGCGGGCGCTCGCGATCGGTGCACCGAAACGGTTGGCTAATTTGCCAAAGGTACGGACATTCGAAGAACTGGGCTACCCAGAAGTCAACCTGACCTCCTTATTTGGTTTCTTTGCGCCGGGCGGCACACCCACTGACATTATTGAAAAACTGAATACAGAAATCAACAAAGTGCTCAACGAAACCACAACCCAGGAGCGGGTACGTAAAACTGAAAACCTGGTGATGATCAGCACACCGGCAGAGTTCAATGCAACGATCCGCCGCGAGTTTGCAGCGAACGCCATCATCGTAAAAGAGGCAAATATCAAAGCGGAATAACTTAGTTGCCCACCAAGTAGTACGCAGGAAGTCTCTCACCAAGCAGTACTCAGGAAGTCACTCGGAAAGCGATACTCAGCCAGCGATACGCGCACCTTCGTCACCCAGATCCCAAAACAACCCTGCCATCAGTTGCAGAGACTCACGCGCAACTGAACCCAGCATATGCTCGTTCGGAGCATGCTGGGAACAGGCGGCATAGGAGTGTGGCACCCAGACCGTTGGCAGTCCGAGAATCTTTGAAAAGGCATCATTGGGCAGCGAGCCACCCAGGTTCGGTAAGATATCGACCGTTTTGCCTGTCGTGCGCACAATGGATGCAGCAGCCATTTTGACCCAGGCATTGTCAGGATCAAGTCGCGTGGCTTGGGCAGCATCTCCGCGACTGGCTTGCACGTCTATATCCGTATAGCCGTGGGCATCCAGATGGTCACGGATATGCTGAATAAAATTCTCGTTATCGCTCCCGACTACATAACGCAGCTGACAATAGGCCACGGCATGCCCCGGAATCGCATTGACGGGCGCATCGGGATTACCAGTCTTAAAGGCGAGTGTCTCAAAGGTATTCCAGCCGAACACACGCTCGGCTGAACTCAGGCCAGGCTGTGCCCAGTCCGGATCGATTTCTGGATCATTAGGCCCGCCTCCGACTTCAATATTGGCGAGCGCACGTTTGACATTATCAGGCAACGAATCTGGCAACAGACCCGGCACCAGAATATGGCCCTGTTCATTACAGATGGACGCAATCGCATTCGCGAGTCGAATTCCAGGATTCCTGAGCAAACCACCCCAGTTTCCAGAGTGATGGGCACCGTCACGCAAATGGATCTTCAATTCAAAATTAAAGGCGCCTCTTGAACCTAGAAAGAGAGTGGGTCTTGTCGCGGAGACACGCGGTCCGTCAGAGGCGAGAAACACATCCGCCTTGAGCTTGTCGCCATGCTGTTCACACATTTCGCGCAAACCGGGCGAACCCGTTTCCTCTCCCATTTCTATGATCAGTTTGACGTCATAGCCCAGTTTGCCATCACGGGCCTGAATCACCTGCTCGAGCGCCGCGAGGTTAATCGTGTGCTGTCCTTTATTGTCAGCGGTCCCACGACCATACCAGCGGTCGCCCTGTATATTGAGTGACCAGGGAGCCAGGCCTGCATGCCACTGAGGCGCATACCCACGGACTACGTCGCCATGACCATAACTCAACACAGTAAACGTTGAACCGGGCTCACGACGGTGTGCAAGCAGGAACGGCGCACCGTCCTCTATAGGATTCGGGACGATCGAGCATTCAAAACCGAGCGTGCTGAGAAATGGCGTCAGCTCATCTGTCAGATAGGCCGTGAGGATCGCCAGCTTGCCAGGCTCCTGGCTTTCGGTGGGCATGGCCACGCGTCGCGCAAGCGTCTTTTGAAAAGCACCCTCGTCAAAATAGGCGGTGGCGAGGTCTACGGCTTGCTGACGGCTCATGAAAGGCTCTTTTGAAAGATTCAGAATCTCAAAAGCATAAGGCTTTGCAGATCTGAACACAACCATTGCATCGCCTGCACCCTCGATCACGCAATCGTCGACCTAAATGAATCACCCTACTTCACAATAATCTGGTCATACACACCACCATCCTTGAAGTGGATTTTTTGAGCGAGCTGCCAGCCGCCAAAGACCTCATCAACTGTGACCAACTTAACTGGAGCGAATTGAGAGGCGTATCTTGCCGCAGCCTCGGGATTTCTGGGACGGTAATAGTGTTTACCTCCGATATCCTGACCTTCTGCTGAGTACAGATATTCAAGATACGCGGTGGCCAGTTTTCGGGTTCCCTTTCGATCGACGACTTTATCCACAACCGCCACAGGCGGCTCGGCCAGAATCGACAAAGAAGGGGTCACGATCTCGAATTTATCTGGACCGAGTTCCTTCAGGGCTAAATAGGCCTCATTCTCCCAGGCGATCAACACGTCGCCAATGCCTCGCTCTGCAAAGGTGTTCGTCGCACCTCGCGCGCCTGAATCAAGGACTTTGACATTGCCATATAACGTTTTGACAAAGTCTTTCGCGCTCGCCTCATTCCCACCGGGTTGCTTGAGCGCATATGCCCAGGCCGCAAGATAATTCCAGCGGGCACCACCTGATGTTTTTGGATTCGGCGTAATCACTGAGATGCCTGGTTTAACCAGATCATTCCAGTCGGTGATCTTTTTTGGATTGCCTTTGCGCAGCAGAAAAACAATCGTCGAGGTGTAGGGTGACGCATGATCGGGTAAGCGAGTTTGCCAGTCCTGGGCAACCAGTTTGAAATCCACTAACGCATCGATATCGTAAGCGAGCGCAAGTGTCACGACATCAGCATCCAGACCATCGGCAACTGAACGCGCCTGCTTGCCTGAGCCACCATGCGATTGACGCACAGTGACCGCCTCACCTGTCGTACGTTGCCAATATTTTGCAAAGGCCTTGTTGTAATCCTGATACAACTCGCGGGTTGGATCGTAAGAGACATTAAGCAAGGTCTGCTGGGCCGCAGCTGGCGTCGATGCAAACACGCTGAGGACGATCAACATGCTGGCTAAGACCTGATATACGAGACGACTATGTGACGAAATATGTTGCATGCTGACTCCGCTTAAGCTGCAGCTCGCCGGATCATACCGGCAGCAACGGTCTGTTTTGTCGCCTCATCAATGAGTACAAATGAGCCTGTCGCAACCGCGTCATCAAATAAATCAGCAACGATTGGTTTTTGTAATATCAGGTTGATGCGTCCTATTTCATTTGTCCGGACCGTATACGCTCCAACGCCCTGCGACAAGGTGTGGATATCGAGCACTTGCTCAATATTTTTGACTTTTGCAAAGACCGTATTGGTGGTGTGTTGGAGCAGATATTTACGCGACAACGACAATGGCTCTGCATCCAACCAACAGACATCTGCCTGCAGGGATTTCGTAAGTGAGGGCAAGGCTTGATCTGTCGCGACAATCAAATCTCCACGCGAGACATCAACATCATCCGTTAACCGGATCACGACAGCCTGCCCCGTATGCGCACGTTCTGCTCCCCCGTCAGTGGGAGCCATGCCGACATCATTGGCCACCTGAATTTCCGCAATCGTTGTCACCTGCCCACCAGGCAGTATGGTGACCTGCTGTCCAAGGTGAACAACACCTGATTCCACTTGTCCCAAATAACCACGAAAGTCTTCAGCGGCACTACCATCCTGACGTGCCACGTACTGAACCGGAATTCGCAATGCGTCGATCCGCGGCACAACCCGCGTATCGACTGCCTCGAGCCACTGCAGCAGGCTTGGCCCCGCATACCATGGCGTAGCCTCACTCAGCTCCACCACGTTATCGCCTTTGAGGGCGGAGACAGGAATCAGATATGGCACAGGCAAACCGATCTTTTGTGCGAGCCCTTCGATAGAAGTACGGATTTTATTAAACACATTCTCATCAAATCCGAGCAAATCCATTTTATTGACAGCCACCACCACATGTCGCAAACCCAGCAACCGCACAATCGCTGCATGACGTTTGGTCTGTGCAAGCAAGCCAGCAGGCGTAGTCGTGAAATCGACACGAGTCGCATCTACCAGGATGACAGCCACATCAGCCTGGGAGGCGCCCGTGACCAGATTACGCGTGTATTGCTCATGTCCCGGCGCATCAGCCACAATAAATTTGCGTTTTGCTGTTGTGAAATAGCGATAGGCCACGTCAATCGTAATGCCCTGTTCACGCTCAGCTTCAAGTCCATCAGTCAATAGGGCCAGATCGACCTGTGCATCCTCTGCTTTGACGCGCGCATGACGCGTTTTTGAAAGCGCCAGCAACTGATCGGCCAGCACAGCTTTGGTGTCATACAACAGACGCCCAATCAGGGTGCTTTTGCCATCATCCACACTGCCTGCCGTAATAAAACGCACGACGCCCTGGCTCATCAGAAATATCCTTCTTTTTTTCGACGCTCCATCGAAGCCTCGCTGGTTTGATCATCCATCCGTGTGGCACCACGCTCTGTAATCTGCGAGAGAGCTGTTTCCCGAATGATGTCTTCTGGAGTCGCTGCCGTACTCGCGACCGGGCAAGTACAACTGATATCACCCACGGTCCTGAAGCGCACATCCACAAATTCACTCTGATCTGTCGGACTTTTAGGTGTGATCTCCGTCACAGGAACCAGTAAGCCGTTTTTCTGGACGACTTCACGTTTGTGTGTGTAATAAATACTCGGGAGTTCAAGCTTTTCACGCGCGATGTATTGCCAGATATCAAGCTCGGTCCAGTTCGAAATCGGGAATACGCGCATGTTCTCGCCTGCTGACACACGGGCGTTATACAACCTCCAGAGTTCTGGACGCTGGGCTTTGGGATCCCACTGACCAAATTCATCCCTGAACGAAAATATCCGCTCTTTCGCACGTGCTTTTTCTTCGTCGCGTCTGGCCCCACCCATCAAGGCGTCAAAGCCGTATTCAGAAATCGTTTCAAGCAGTGTGGTGGCCTGGGCAGCATTGCGTGAGTCTGTGACTTTGCGCAGTTTGACCGTGCCTTTGCGGATCGACTCCTCTACGTGTCCAACGATTAACTTCGAGCCGGTACGCGCCACGATCTGATCACGGAACTGAATCACTTCTGCATAGTTGTGACCTGTGTCGATATGTACCAGAGGAAAAGGTAATTTAATCTCACGCGTGCCAAACCTGAACGCCTTGCGCGCGAGGTGGAACATCACAATTGAATCTTTACCCCCCGAAAAAAGCATCGCAGGGTTCGCGCACTGACCGACAACTTCACGAATGATGTAGATGGACTCCGCTTCCAGCCAGTCCAGGTAATCGTTGCTCAAGGGACTCGTTTCAGTCAATGCAGTTGTCGATGACGCCACAGGTAATACCGATTGGGCGCAGGTAACGGGAGTCGCGCCTTTCGCGTCTTTAACTCCATTCTCTACTGCCACAGGCGTGACATGTAATCCACATTCTTTGCTTTCCTTTTGCAACCACCACCAGCGCCCTGCCCGCACATCTTCATCCTCTCGGATCGCGCGTGTGCATGGTTCACAGCCGATACTGGCATAACCCTGGAGATGTAGTGGATGGATTGGAACTTGTCTGGATTGAATATATGCCCAGATTTCATTTTCGGACCAGTCATACAACGGGTTGTATTTGGTCATTGCGCGCGCGGTATCTTGCTGCTCAAACTCAAGCTCTCCACGCGTGATGGCCTGCTCCCGACGCTGCCCCGTCAACCAGGCATCTGCGCCGACCAGTGCATGGTTGAGTGGAGCAATTTTTCGGGCAAAGCAGCAGGCTTTCTTTGCATCTTCGGATTCATAGAATCCGTTTAATCCATATTGCGCGACATATTGAGCGACATCCCCAGATGCAGGCTGTATAGGGTTGATATGCAAGCCATAGCGTGTCTGAACTTGCTCAATCATCCGCAAAGTTTCGGTATGTAGACGCCCCGTGTCGAGTGTAAAAACTTCGATCGGCGCACCGGTCGTGGCGATCGCATCCGTCACCACCATGTCTTCAGCAGCCAGGCTCGTTGCGAATCGGATATTCAGATGCGCTTGTGCAATGTGTTTGATACGCGCATGCAGAGTATCGATTTTGGACTGCAGTGCCGGCAAGTCAATGGTTTGCTCGGGTATGCTCCAAAGCTGAATAGTTTGCTCAATCATCTTGATCTCATCTGAGCACAAATCATGTGCTGATAGATGATGATGCTAAGGTCTCATTCGCAAACAGGGAACAATTAAGAATTTATATCTTTATGCGGATGCGGGTTATTAGCTCATGCATTTCTTAGTGATAAGTAATGGATTGCTTGACATCCACCGCATCGCTTTCTGTTTGGTCTGCGGCAACAGGATTGTTCGGCAGCAGGCCAATGAACCACTGAGCCTTAATTACCAAATCCGACAGCAATTGAAAAATGCCCGTTGCCAAACTAGCAGATAAATTCAGATTAACTGGTTGCAGCCCATTCATGAAAAAAGTGAAAGTCAACTGATCTTCGCCTCGATTACAGCTGGCATTTGTGACCAGGATAATATCGGTTCCTGTAGAAAGGATATTGCCCTCTGGCTGGCGTTCCTGAAAGGGTGTCTGTCGGTCCAATGGTGCATCTGATAGTCCAGCCGACCCAGGCAAGCGATGCTGGCCATCCTGACTATCCTGACTATCCTGACCGCCCTGAGCAGAAGGATACTGAGAGTGTCCATCCAATTGCGCGGGCACTAACTGTTGCAACAGTTGAACCTTCAAAAACATACCCAAATTCTCGAGCATGAAACGACAGATTCGCCGGGTCAGCAACAAAGAGAGATGCTTGTCTGCATCCAGGTTGATGCGCATGACAATCCGATCTTCCTGATCGTGATAACTGACTTGGATTTGTGTGATTTCCATAGCATTTCAATAATGAAGCCTGCCAATCGAAGGCCGACTGTCAATCGTTGCATAATACTGCGGATATTAAATGTTTCAGACAGCCTTGAACACCCTCGAACCCTCAAATTAAAAAAGAAACCATAATGAGCACCACTCAACCGAGCAAACCAAGCAATCCACCATGGCTTAAAAAAGACTTCAAATTTTTTGAAATGATCACACTGCGCTGGGCAGATAATGACGCCTATGGGCACATTAACAATGCACATTACTATTCATTTTTTGACACGGCAGTCGATGGATTCCTCTTTACAAATGACCTCCGAAAACACATAAACGGTGAGTGCCAGACACTAGTCGTTGCCTCCGAATGTCGATATCACAGCCAGGTTTCTTCTCCAGGCACCATCCAGGTTGGCGTGCGCGTTGGTCGGGTCGGCAAAACCTCGGTCACGTATGAAGTCGCCGTTTTTACCAATGATGCAGACCAGGCTGCGGCTCAAGGACTCTTTGTCCATGTTTGCGTGGACCGTGCGACGCAACGCCCCTCCCCTTTGCCAGAATCATTTTTAAAGGCGCTTGCCGCCTGATTCACTACACGCGGATTGACTGCAGTCTAGTATCTAGTATCTAGTATCTAGTATCTGGGATCGAGGATATCGGATCTTGGTGCAAGAATAAGGTAACTCGTTTTAAACTAAGCACTTCAAGCCACATCACTACAAATATAAAAAACAAAACACATCTTCAGGGATTGTCCGACATGCCTTCCTTTGCAACAAAAGAGCACGCACTCTCGAACAAAAATTTTTATAAAGTTCCAAATGGCCCAGATTCATGGGTTTCGTCGTGTATCGGTATCAATGCGGTCGAGCGCCGCGTAAAAGGGCTCGCGCCCCGCACGCCCGAGGCATTTCCACCCCCGATCGAACCCATTGCATTCCTGGTCGAGCAAGCCGCGAACAGTCGACTGCCTGGTCACTACCATCAGGCAGATCAGTTTCAGGTTTTTGTCTCCGGGGAAGGCAACTTTGGGATCAAACCTATTACCGGCATGACCGTTCATTACGCCATGGCCTTTACGCCCTATGCACCGATCCACGCGACAACCAGCCCGATTGAATACTACACACTCAGAAATGGCTGGGATCCTGGCGCACAATGGATGCCGGAACACAAAGCGGGCCTGATGGCACGCACGCATCCTTATCGGCACGGCCTGGGCTTAGTCCCTGCTTTAGCAGGCAATCCAGACGGCCCAGAGGGTTTGACAGGGCTGATCGAGCAGAATGTTGTCCCGTTTGAAGCGGACGGTCTGGGCGCAACACTCTACCAATCAGGTCCAGGCATTTCGATCGACGGCCCCGCACCAAGCTCCGGACGCGGTCAATACTGGCTGGTGCTCAAAGGCCAGTGCCAGATCAATGAACATGCCGCGAGCGAGCGCTCCATGCTATTTGTCGCCCCAGATGAGTTTGCACCCTCGATTACCGCAGGTAATGAGGGTGTCTCGATTCTGCTGATGCAATTTCCCAAACGCGAGCAGATTACCGGCCTTTGAAGGCTGCCTGACGTTTTTCGAGGAAGGCCGAGCGACCTTCCTTGAAATCCTCGCTGGCAAAACATTTTTCAACCATCGCGACCGCGCCTGCAATGTCCTGCTCATCGGGATGTGCGCAAACCTGCCTGATGTTGTATTTACTCGCGGCAACAGTCAAGGGCGCATTTTCAGAAATCATTTTGGTATAGAGATCGACTGTCGCATCGAGTTCAGCACCTGAACACACTTTGCTGACGAAACCCATCCTCAAGGCATCGGGCGCATCAAAGCGACGCGCCGTGACAAAGATATCGGTCGCATTGGCCAGCCCGATAATGTCTGTGAACCGCTTGATCCCCTCATGCCCGTACCCAAGTCCGAGGCGCGCAGCAGGCATCCTGAAGGTTGCATCGTCGGAACAGATCCGGATATCACAGGCAGCAGCCATGCCAAGCCCACCGCCAAAACAAAACCCACGGATCTTTGCAATGACCGGTTTGGTGCAGTGCACAGGAGCATTCATGGCGCCCGTCACTGCGTGCTCGTACTGTTCCTGAGCCTCTTGCGAGCCGCGCAGTTCATTGAACTGCGAAATATCTGCGCCTGAAATGAACGCTTTCTCACCAGCGCCTGCCACCACAATCACGCGAACCTGCGGATCCATATCAAAGTTGCGAATAGCCTCTGGTACCCCTGCCCACATCTGGACAGTCATCGCATTCATTTTTGCTGGATTGGAAAAGGTAATGTATCCAACAGAACCCTTTTTTTCAACGATCAGTTCAGCCATGGGGTTTCCTTTATTGTTTGCCCGATTGATATTATTTATATTCTTGTCATCTTTATACATGAACAGTTGTGTGAGTATCTCTTGCAAAAACAGTCAAAGCAACATATAAGTCATTCATAGTTTTGTCCGCGAAATTCAAACCTACAGAAAAATGCGGACGAGTCACTTAACCACAAAAAAGAATCCTCAAACTATGTCAAAAATTCAGGCGTCCTCTGCCCTCTCAAACTTGCGTGTTCTGGATATGTCGCGCGTACGCGCTGGTCCAAACTGTGTACGTCTACTGGCTGATTTTGGTGCCGATGTCATCCGTATCGAACCCCCTAAGGGCGTCGATCCCAACGAGGGCATGTTTGCCGCGAATCGCGAGGGCGGAGACTTTCAGAACCTGAACCGCAACAAACGCTCACTGACATTGAATCTTAAAAAACCTGGCGCACTTGAAATCATGATGCGGTTGGTTAAAACCGCTGATGTCGTGGTTGAAAACTGGCGCCCGGATATTAAAAAGAAACTGGGTGTGGATTATG
>CANBUF010000021.1 GCA_947372575.1 Alcaligenaceae bacterium
GTTTTAGACATGCTTTAGCGTTAGGACAGCCAAAGTTTGCCTGATTTCTTTAAAACCAAGAAGTAACTTTTTATTCTATCTATATATTATTTAGTTGTTAAGCAGTTGGGTTATTTAAGAGTTGTTGAATCGCCAGGCTGAGTCCCTGATTTGGTTTGACGGGAGGGGGCGCAAAGCTGCCACGCCTGGCTGCTGATGGCTTGAGGGCAATCAGTGATTCTGCATGTCTGACCGCACTGGATACTCCATCTACAAGAGGCACTGGAATGTTGTCTGCCAGCGTGCGGGCCAATCCCGCCAGGGGAGCCCCCGCGATGATCAGCACATCAGCGCCATCCTGCTCAATGGCCTGTGTACATAATAGTTGCAGTGCATGGGCGTGATCCTGCTGAATCGAACCGATATTATGTACGTGCTGATCAAGGGTCCTGATGCTGGCCAGGCGGTCAAGCAAACCATTGGCCTGAACGGTCTCTCTGTACCAGGCAGATATGCGCTGCGAGATCGCAATAATTGAAAAGCGCTGTCCTAGCATGCACGCACTCATTAAGGCAGACTCGGTGAGCCCAAGCACAGGTATGCCGAGGACTTCGCGCAGTGCAAGCAAGCCAGGGTCACCAAACGCGGCAACGATGACTGCATCAAAATCCCGAGCATGCCGTGCGGCGAGCTCCGCCGTAGCATAGGCGCCCAGCATGGCTTCAAACCTTGTCTCGATGTAGGCGACCCCCCGCTCTGCAGTGAGTGCCGTGATCTCGGTGCCAGGGCTAGCCGTGCGACGCGCTTCTGTTGCGATGAGCTGAGTGACGCTCTCAGAAATATTTGGATTAATAATCAGGAGTTTCATTTTTTAGGTAGCAGGCTAGGCGCAGCGCATTGTAAAAAGCGGCCATGTCCAAGACGCGGCAGGAAGTTTTTACCATCCCATACGATTTCGCCTGCACTCAGTGTCATCGCGGGCCAGGCTTTTAACGCAATCCCTTCATAAGGTGTGTAGTCCGTCGCATGGTGCAGCATGGTGTTCTCAATCACAACATCGCGCTCATCCCAGATCACCAGATCAGCATCCGCACCGATAGCGATCGTGCCTTTGCGCGGGTGTAGTCCGTAGGCCTTGGCTGCGTTGGTCGAGGTGAGCTCAACGAATTTATTGACTGTAATGCGCCCCTTCAAAACGCCTTCTGAATAGAGCAGTGGCATACGCGTTTCGAGCCCAGGGATACCGTTGGGAATATAACGAAACGGCATTTCTTCGCCGTCCGGATGCTTGCCCTCTGTACCTTCATAATTAAACGGGGCATGATCAGAAGAAAACACGGTAAAGAGACCTTCAGCCAAGGCACTCCAGATCACTTCCTGATTGCCCTTGTCGCGAGGTGGCGGGCTACAGACGCATTTCGCACCCAGGTAGCTATTGTCTTGCCCCATGTCCTCTGCTGATAAAAAAAGGTATTGCGGGCAGGTTTCGGCAAAGATGTTCAGCCCCAGTCCGCGGGCCCAGCGAATCTGTTCAACCGCCTCACGTCCCGAAACGTGGACAATCAGAATCGGCACATCGACTAGCTCCGACAAGGCAATTGCGCGGTGCGTGGCTTCGCGCTCCACGAGCATTGGCCGTGAGTGACCATGAAAGCGGGGCGCTGTGTTGCCCGCAGCTTCCAGACGTTTGGTGAGCCATTCAATGCAATCGGCATTTTCGGCGTGCACCATCACGAGTGCACGATTTTGTTTGGCTGTTTCGAGTACGTCCAGGATTTGGCCATCGTCGAGCTTGAGGTCGTCATAGGTCATATATATCTTGAACGACGAATAGCCTTCGGCAATCAGTTTGGGTAATTCACGTGACAAGACATCCGGAGTCGGGTCACTAACGATCAGGTGAAAAGCATAATCCACATGCGCGCGACCTTGTGCACGCCGATGGTAGTCATCCACAGCCTCTTGTAAGGAGTGCCCTTTGACCTGTACCGCAAAGGGGATCACGGTGGTGGTACCCCCGCAGGCTGCAGCGCGCGTGCCCGTGTCAAAGTTATCGGCCATGCGCAGTGGAGCAGGCATCGGTTGGTCAAGATGGCAGTGACCATCCACTCCGCCAGGTGTTACGGTGCGGCCAGCCGCATCGATCTCTTTTTTACCGGGAGCAATGTTGCGACCAAGTTGCTCGATGACACCATCACGGATACCAATATCTGACAGGAACGAGTCAGAAGCCGTGGCAACCATCGCACGGCGAATCACCAGATCAAATTGTGGCTCAGACATTTCAAACAACCTCTCTAAATAGACTGCCCCAGCCCTGGATACGGCGGGTATCGATATTGCATTGCTTGAGCGCTTTCCACGTGACGGTCGCAATCGTGTCATAGACCGGGATGCCGAGCTCGGCTTCGATCTCTTCGGCCAGGGGCGCACCGGCCAGATTTGTGCAATAAATTGCTATTGCTTCAGGCTTGCCTTTCGCAACCTGTCGGCACATATCCCGCAATTGATCCGCGCTGACCTCGGAAAAGCTGAAGTTATCCCTGATACCCAGGTGTGCTTCGCCCGCAGACTCAATCCCGATATGGGCATAGTTATCGATAATTTTTTGTTGAACATCTTCGGTGTAGGGCGATACGATGCCTAGTCGTCTCACGCCAGTCAAACTCAGTATTTCATTGAGCGCAAGCACCGAGGTACACGCCTGGATTCCCGTGTGAGCAGTAATCCTGTTGCACAGATCTTCGTCTGCCTCAAAGCCACGCCAGCCTGCCGCGGTGCCACTCCAGCCAATGCTCTGGACTCGCGCGTGTGAGAGCAATTCTGCGCCTTTGAGAATCTCTGTCGGATCGAATTGCGCCAGCGCATCTTCTGTTAACGCGATTTCTGTCACCTTGAATCTGCCAAAATGAACGCTTGCCTCGGGTATGCCCTCGATCATTCTGGTTGTTACGGGTTCGAGAATGGTGTTGGACGAGGGCGTGAGCATCCCAAGAAGGGTGCGGGGGGGGATTGAAGTTGACATAAATGCTTTGCGTGTTTTTTCAGTAATTTTTAGTGTTGCTCAAGGCGCGCAAGCTGGGACTCTTCGCGAATCAGTTCGAGTACATGTCTTTTAATGACATTGAATTCGTTAGAGGTGATGTCGCGCGGTCGTTCGAGATCAATGATGATTCGCTCACGTATCTTGCCTGGCCGATGCGTCATGACCACGACTTGTGTGCCCAGAATCAGTGCTTCATCGACACTGTGCGTGACAAACACAATCGTGCTGTTGTAGCGCTGCCAGATCGTCACGAGCTCTTCTTGCATGTCGAGCTTGGTCTGAGCATCGAGCGCGGCAAACGGCTCATCCATCAAAATGACCGCAGGGTTCTGTAACAGCGCACGCGCAATGCCAACACGCTGTGCCATGCCACCCGATAGCTCACCTGGCAAATGGTTTTCAAACCCTGTCAGTTTGACCGCATCAATAAAAGGCTGGGCGGCTTCGCGACGACTTTTTTTATTTAAACCCTGCAACTTCAGGGCAAACGCCACATTGTCCCAGACTGGGAGCCAGGGCATCAGGTTGGGTTGCTGAAACACCATGCCACGATCCGCACCCGGTCCCTTGATGGGCTTGTCATCCACGCGCACATCGCCTGAGGTGGGTGTTTCAAACCCGGCAATCATGTTGAGCAAGGTTGATTTGCCGCAGCCGCTTGGGCCGAGCAGACAGACAAGCTCCTTTTTTTCGACTGAAAGTGAGACGTGATCAATCGCCAGCATGTCAGTACCACGCTGAGGATCTTTAAAAACTTTGACGATATTGCTGAGTTCGATAAATGACATGTTTTCTTATGCTCTGGAGCCTTGGACTGTGCCGGCATGCTGCCAGCGAAGCAGACGATGCATGAGTGTCTTGATCAGCCAGTCTGTGAGGTAGCCAAGTAAGCCGATGCTAATCATGCTCGCAATGACCAGGTCATAGCGCAGGAAATAATAGGAATCCCACAGGGCATAACCCAGACCGCTTTTGACGGCGACCATTTCTGCGGTGACCGTCAGCATCCAGGCACTACCGACCCCGATTCTGAGTCCCGCAAAAATACTTGGCATGGCTGCGGGCAGCACGACGAACCGCAGTAACTGGCTTTCGCGGGCGCCCGCCATTGCTGCTGCTCGCAAGAGATCGCGGTTGACCGTTTTGACGCCATGAATCGTGTTCATCAGAATTGGAAAAAAAGCGCCAAGAAAGACCAGGAAAATCGCTGGCTTGTTGGCAATGCCAAACCAGATGATGGCTAGGGGAATCCACGAGACAGGTGGAATGGGCCGCAACATCTGTATGGTGGGCTCGATGGTTTTCTCTACCCAGCGCCACCAGCCAATCGCCACGCCCATCGATATGCCAAGCACACTGGCGATACTGTAGCCTGCGAAGACGCGCGTGCTGCTTGCCAGCGCATCACTAAACCACCTACCTGAAATGTCTTGGGCCGACTCGTCAAAGCCGAACATCCAGTCACCCCAGGTCATGAATACACGCGAGGGTGCTGGGAGCAGGGCGGGTGGCAGATAGCCGATCCTGGCCAGAAACTCCCAGGTCAGTAAAAGCAACACCGGGACGGCAAACCGCCCCTTTTGTCGCCAGGCATGGACAAGCAGCTTGCTCATGGATTAATAGCCCAGTTCTTTAGGTGACTTGCCTGTCGCGGCAGTCAAGAAGGTGTAATTCATATTTTTGTCGATATCTGCAGTCACATCGCGCGAGATGTACTTCAGGTCACGCATCATGTCGGCAATCGCGAGGGTCGCCGCGCGGTACATGTTGTAGTCGGGGTATGCGTTTTTCAGAGCTTCGGTTGCGATCGTGCGATCAAGGCCCGTGCCTTTCACAATGCTGTCCACCCAGGCTTGTTTGTCTTTGTTCAATGCGTCGACCAGCAGTACCACTGCAGCAACCGTCTGTTTGACGGCCTCTGGTTTTTCCTTGATGACATCGGAGCGTGTCACAATCAAATTGGTGAGCTTGCCTGCGGCCTGGTCATAGGGGAAATTAAAATGCTTGCCCACGCCGTTGAGACGAATTTGTGAGGCAAAAGGCTCAACCGTGCCGATCAGCTCAACTTCATTGCGCTGCAACGCCGCCTGGTGATCCGCAGGATTCGGAATGTTGACAAACTGGACGTCCTTAGTTGGGTTAATGCCGTTTTTGAGCATTTCGCCGCGCATATGCAAATCTTGTGCATTGCCTCGTGATGCAGCGATGCGGAACGGTTTGCCTTGCACTTTATAATCAGCGATCATTTTTTTAAGTGCGACCCAGTCGTCGGCCTCAAGAACCATATCCTTGTTCACCAGTAACTCCGAGCCGCCGTTGACCTGACCTGATATCGCAACCAGGTCCATGCCTTTGTCCAGACCCGTCACAAAATGCAGGTAAGTCACTTGAGCAATATCCACGCTCTTGGAAACCAGGGCTGTCAACGCATCATTGCCAGACGTGAAATTGATTGCCTCAATGTCAACACCTTTTGCCAACGCGGGAACCATTGACATGGAAAGACAATGCGCACATTTTGCATACGCCATTTTAATTTGGGGGTTGGCTTGTGCGCTGGCTTCAATCGGTGCAAGCCACACACTGGAAAGGGTCAATATTGCAAACAATCCTGTCAGTAATTTTGAACGAGTTGCAAGTCGATGCGTCATGTAATGCTCCGGGTGATTAGGAATATTCCCAGAGACTGAAGCAATAACTGTGCCATTTGATTTCAGATTGATTCATTCATGGATTGGTCAATCAGCCATGAGGCCCTCAAAATGTTTCCAACACAAGCTTGATGCATGTGAATCAGAGTTCAATGACACTAGCTTTGCGTCAGTGTGGGGCGCCCGAGCGCACCTTGCGCACCAAAATAATGCTTGAAAGTTTGAGCACGACTGATTGTGGTGCTGTGAACGATCAAGCCATGCACAACATTTACGCCTGACCTGTTTGCAAGACCTGCAGAATCATTTCCTCAAGTTGTTTGGGAGGCAACGCACCTGAGACACGTCCCAATTCTTTTGTCCCGCGAAACACCGCGAGTGTTGGAATAGAACGGATACTGTAGCGTGCGCCCAAATCCTGATTTGCTTCGGTATCTACTTTGACAAAGGCGAGTTTTCCACCAAATTTTTGTGCGGCCGCAGCAAAAGTCGGTGCAAATCCACGACAGGGGCCGCACCAGGGCGCCCAGAAGTCAATGATGACGGGCAACTGAGCCTGTGACAGCAACGCGGTCAGGCTCTGGGCATCTACAGCATGGACTCCGGATAGAATGGGTTGCGCGCAGGCACCACATACCGGTTGATCAGCAAGTCTGTCTTCGGGTATACGATTGGTTTTCTGGCAATGGGGGCACTGTAATTGCATGGTGGTCTCCTGTCAGGCAATATGCGATCAAGCAGTTTTGATCATACTCATACATTTCGCTCGTCACAATTAAGGATTCTGTCATGGATTTGAGCCGTTTTCCACGTAGACGCTATTCTCAAGGCCCTTCGCCAATCGAATTTTTGCCTAACTTCAGCCGGGCACTGGGTGGCCCTAAAGTCTGGATCAAACGTGACGATATGCTTGGCCTGTCTCCCGGCGGTAATAAAACGCGAAAGCTTGAATTCCTGATGGGAGATGCACTGGCTAAAGGTGCAGATACGCTGGTCACCTGTGGCGCACCGCAATCGAATCATTGCCGCATTACCCTGGCTGCTGCAGTCAAGGAAGGTCTGAAGTGCCGTTTTGTGATTGAAGAGCGTGTACCCGGCAGCTATGACGTCAATGCGACGGGTAACAATTTTATGTTCCGTCTGCTGGGTGTGGAGGCCATCACGGTTGTGCCGGGTGGCACCAATATGGCAGAGGCAATGGAAAAAGTCGCGCAGGAATTGCGTGCCGAGGGTCGTAAGCCCTACATCATTCCAGGTGGCGGATCGAACGCAATTGGCGGACTCGGGTATGTGGCGTGCGCACAAGAGCTGCAGCAGCAACTCCTGCAAATGGGCCAGCCGATGGATCATGTGGTCGTCGGATCAGGGAGTTCCGGCACACACGGTGGACTCGTGGCGGGTTTTCTGGGGAACAACATTCATATTCCGCTTGTCGGAATCGGCGTGAGCCGCGATCCCTCTGATCAGAATCCACTTGTTCTAAAAGAAGCGCAAGCCATCATGGATTTATTGAAGGTCAATATGCAGGTGCCACCTGAGGCGGTCCTGAGTTTTGGTGATTGGTGGCGTCCTAAATATTCAGTCCCGAATCCCGCCATGGTCGAGGCGGTGCAAATGCTGGCACGCACCGAAGCTATTTTGCTCGATCCTGTGTACACAGGAAAAATCATGGCCGGTCTGATTGGTTTGAGTCGTCAGGGATATTTCAAGCCGCAGGACAATGTGTTATTTCTCCACACGGGCGGTGCTACAGCGCTGCATGCCTATGAGTCTGTCGTGCTGGCAGCTCCATCTGACGCAGCTTGAGGTGATGCTGCAGGTGCCTGAGGAGATGGTTTTACATCTTCAGGCTATCTTGCGCTTGCCTAAGTTTCGCCGACACAGGTTTTACCTGCCACCACCATTCATTTCCCAGTGACTGCCAACCATAAAATCAATTAAATTCGAGACAAGATGAATATTCCCAAAATCCGTCGTCAAGTATTGGCATGTTGCGCACTTATCGCAGCAACAGGCTGGTTTCAGAGCAATCCTGTGCTGGCGCAGGTCAGCAACTTCCCCAGCAAACCCATCAAAATTCTGGTGCCATTTACTGCGGGTAGCGGGGCCGATGTATATGCGCGGTTTTTCGGTAAAAAGCTCTCCGAGATTTTGGGGCAACCGGTCATTGTTGAGAACAAGCCGGGTGCAGGTGGAGCGCTGGCGGTGCAGTCTTTAAAAAACGATCCTGCAGATGGCTACACCATGCTGATGGGCAGTAATTCGCCCATGGCGGTTAACGTGGTGACGGTCAAAAACCTGACTTACGATCCGGTTGCTGATTTACGACCTGTGGCGGGTATGACGCGATCGATGGCGGTATTCATGGTGCCCAATGCATCACCGCTCAAGACAATCGGCGATCTCGAAAAACGTGGGCGCCAGCTGCCGGCCCTAAACGCAGGCACTTATTCGCCAGGCTACCAATTGGCGGCTGCACAGTTCACATCCAAAGCTGGTACACCGTTCCAGACCGTCATGTACAAAGGCCTATCGCAAACGATTACCGATGTCATGGGCAATCAGATTGATCTGGCTGTGATCGACTCGACAGGCTCGGTCTCGACAGCCACGTCGGGTAAAGCGCGCATTATTCTGGTGACCGGAGACAAGCGCCACCCTGAGCTCCCCGATGTGCCGACTTTAAAAGAAAGCGGTTACCCCGAGGCCGTGCATTACAGCTGGACGTCTTTCTGGGTGTCATCCAAGACCCCAGATCAGATCGTCAAAATTCTGGCTGATGCCATGCAAAAGGCACTGGCGCAGCCTGACTCTAAAGAATTCATCGAGCAAACGGGTGCAGAGGTCATGCCCTTCGGTCCGACAGAGATGCGTGCTTTTCAGCTCACTGAAATCGAACGGTTCCGTAAAGCAGCCACGGATAGTGGTTTTAAAGCCGAGGACTAAGTACGACGCTGACTTAGCACAAAAAAACCTTCGCAACACAGGAAACAGACACATGAAAATCGGACTGATCGGCCTGGGTAACATGGGCTTTCACTTTGGAACGCGATTACTGGCAGCAGGTCAGGATCTGATCGTGTATGACAGCAACCCTCAGGCTGTAGCGAGATTGCAGGAAAAAGGTGCTGAGCTTGCCGACAATCCGCACGATATGGCGGAACAGGCTGAAATCATTTTGCTTTGTTTGCCGATGCCAACGATCGTTGAGGCCGTCGTGTGTGGTGATGAGGGCGTCATTCATGGACGTGCCGTGCGAACAATTGTGGATCTGTCGACAACCGGCCCGTCGGTCACCGACAAGGTTGCTGCAGCGGTTGCACTGCGTAGTATCGACTGGATTGGATCGCCCGTCAGTGGTGGCACGATTGGCGCCGAGAAGGGTACGCTCACGCTCATGGCTTCAGGTCCTCAGAGTGCTTTCAAGGAAGTCGAGTCCATCCTGTGCGTGCTAGGTAAAAATATTTTTTATCTGGGTGAACAGCCCAGTCTGGGTCAGACGATGAAAATCGTGAACAACACGCTGTGCGCGGTCTCGATCGTGGCGAGTTGTGAGACGCTTGTTTATGGTGCAAAGGCCGGTCTGGATCCCAAGACAATGCTTGATGTTATTAATGTTTCGAGTGGAAGGTCCTTTGCCACGCAGGAAAAAATTCCACAGTGCATTTTGAATCGTGATTTTCCGACGCGATTTACAACAGATTTGCTGCACAAAGATATCAAGCTTTGCCTCGAAGAAGCGGAAAAGCTCGGCGTACCCATGACCGTCAGTCCCGCAGCGCGACAGTTCCTTGCTTTCGCCATAAGCCAGGGGGATGGCCCCAAAGATTACGCGCACATTATTCGTCACATTGAGGGCTGGGCAGATCATGAGTTTGGTTCTGCTGACAAACATGACTGACTCCAAGCAAACTGCACTTGAGGTCGCCGAGGTTTTGAGCGCCGTTAACGGGCAAGCCCCCGTTCGCAAGCTCAGCATGTTTGGTGCGATTGCGATCATTGTCGGGATCGTCATCGGTGCGGGGATTTTTAAAACTCCCTCGATGGTGGCAGGTGTCACAGGCGACGCAGGATGGATGGTGCTAGCCTGGTTTTTAGGTGGCATGATCTCGCTCGCCGGCGCCTTGTGCTATGCCGAATTGGCCACAACCTATCCGCACGCCGGTGGCGATTATCATTTTATTGCAATTGCACTTGGCAAGGATATCTCATTTTTATATGCCTGGGCCAAGGCCACGGTCATTAATACTGGCTGCATTGCCTTACTTGCTTTTGTGTTTGGCGACTACATGTCCAAAGCGATCAATCTCGGCCCTTATTCGTCGGCATTGTGGGCGGTATTCATCGTCGTCGCAATGACCGTGATAAACCTGGTCGGTATCCACGCGGCTTCGTGGGTACAAAGTTTGCTCACCATCATCGAAGTCTCCGGACTGATCTGTGTGGCCGTGGCAGGGTTTGTGGTTGCTGGCGACGCACCTGCCTCGCCAGCCTTGTTTTCAACGACGCCGAGCCTCGGTATGTTTGGGCTTGGCATGGTGTTTGTCTTGCTCACCTACGGTGGCTGGAACGAGGCCGCCTATATTTCTGCCGAGGTACAGGGTAATAAACGCGTGATTGTCCCTGTTATTGTTATCAGCATTTTGCTGTTGACCCTTGTGTATGTGCTGGTGAATATTGCGATCGTCTCTGGCATGGGACTCGCAGGTCTGGCCGCCAGCAATGCGGTTGCCGCCGATTTGATGGGCAAGGCCTTTGGACCGATGGGTGAGCGTGCGCTGGGCGTGTTTGTTTCGGTCTCGGCCTTAACCAGCATCAACGCCACCATGATTGTCGGCGCACGCACCAATTATGCACTGGGACAGGATTGGCCCGCTCTGCGTTTTATGGGGGGCTGGCACGCCAGTCGGGGTACACCTGTTGCGGCATTCTGCGTCCAGTCCATGCTCAGTCTTGCGCTGGTGGTATTCGGGATCTGGCAAACCGATGGGTTTGAAGTTATGGTGGAATTCACCGCACCTGTATTCTGGTTCTTCCTCTTTCTGGTTGGCATATCGCTTTTTGTGATGCGGTTTAAAGACCCAAGTGCGGAGCGACCATTTCGTGTCCCACTTTATCCCGTGATCCCAATTGTGTTTTGCCTGACCAGTGCTTATCTGGCGTATTCAAGTGTGGTTTATGCCGCAAGCAAAAACGCGGTGCATATTTCCTTAATTGTCATGGGACTGGGTCTGATCGCTCTGTTTTGCACGCATGTCTTCAAACACCATGCAAAATGAGCCATTGCTCCAGATCATGGATTTGACGGTTCGCTTTCCAGGCGCCGAGAGTGCCTTGCCTGCAGTGGCTCAACTGAGTATTGAGGTGCATCCAGGCCGCACGCTGGCAATTGTCGGGGAGTCCGGTTCAGGTAAATCCGTCACCGCCATGGCCATGATGCGCTTGCTGGATTACACGGCAGCCGAGGTGACGACAGGCTCGATTATGTTTGCCGAGGCTGGGCAGCCCACGCAAGATATCCTGCAGATGGATGATGCGAGCCTGCGGCGTCTGCGTGGCCAACGGATCTCGATGATTTTTCAGGAGCCGATGACCTCGCTCAACCCGGTCTTCACCGTTGGCTGGCAGATTATCGAATCGCTGATGCTGCACCAGAGACTGACACATACGATGGCGCGTAAGGCGGCACTGGCGATGTTGGACAAGGTACGACTACCCGATGCCGAACAATTGCTTGATCGCTATCCACATCAGCTATCGGGTGGAATGCGCCAGCGTGTCATGATCGCGATGGCCTTGTGCTGTCAGCCGCAGCTATTGATTGCGGACGAACCCACCACTGCACTCGATGTGACCATTCAAGCGCAGATTCTGAACATCATCCGCGAAATGCAGCGAGAGCTTGGGACCGCAGTGGTCTTTATCACACACGATATGGGTGTTGTTGCCGAAATGGCAGACGATGTGGTGGTCATGTGGCGAGGGCGCAAGGTTGAATCCGGTCCGGTTAAAGAAATCTTCGCTTCGCCACGGCACCCCTACACACAAACTTTGCTTGCGGCAGTCCCCCGGTTAGGGAGCATGCGTGGCGAGCCTTTTCCACGCAGAGTGCCTGTTGCGATCATGCAGGCAACTGGCGACGTTGTCTTGAGCGGAACAGTCTGCGTGCAAGACACAGTGCGCCCCGGCCCCCCCTTACTTGAGGTGGCAGGGTTGAGCACACGCTTTGATGTGCGTCGTAATATATTTGGTCGCGTCACGCATCGTGTCTTTGCCGTCGAACAAGTAAGTTTTGAAATCTATCCAGGCGAGACGCTCGCCATTGTTGGTGAGTCCGGCAGTGGTAAGTCAACCATTGGCAAGACTCTGCAGCAATTGCTCAAGCCCAGTGCGGGGCGCATCGCACTGCACGGCCAGGATCTTGGCAACATGGATACGGCCGCTCGTACAGCTCTTAAACAGAAAATCCAGTACGTGTTTCAGGATCCGTACGCGTCGCTTGATCCTCGCCAGACGGTTGGCTTCAGTATCGCAGAGCCCATCCGTACCCATCAGTTACTCAGTGGTCCGGCAGTCGAGGCCCGTGTGTCGGAACTCTTGCAACAGGTTGGACTCCAGCCATCCCATGCCACGCGCTATCCGCACGAGTTCTCTGGTGGGCAACGCCAGCGTGTCTGCATTGCCCGTGCCCTGGCGAGCAAACCTGAACTGATTATTGCCGACGAGTCTGTTTCGGCGCTTGATGTTTCGATCCAGGCCCAGATCATCGACTTGCTCATGGCCTTGCAATACGAACATGGCCTGTCTTACCTTTTTATCAGTCACGACATGGCTGTTGTCGAAAAAATCAGCCACCGTGTCGCGGTGATGTATGCCGGCCAGATTGTCGAGCTAGGAACCCGCCAGCAG
>CANBUF010000022.1 GCA_947372575.1 Alcaligenaceae bacterium
ATTCTGACGGTCAAGGGTGTGGGACGCGTCAAGCGCATGGGCGGACTGAACCGCGAAATACTCGTTGAGCTCGACCCTGCGCGTATGGCCGCACTCAACATCACGGCAGCTGAAGTCTCAAGGCGTCTGAGACAAATCCAGCAAGAAGCCCCTGGTGGACGTGGTGATGTAGGCGGCGCCGAACAATCTGTGCGCACCATTGCTACGGTACTCACTGCAGGAGAAATTGGCAAACTCGACCTTTCGCTGGCGGATGGACGGCGCATCAGACTGGATCAGATTGCCAGCATTCGCGACACCACGGCAGAAAGACGATCGATTGCACTGGCCAATAGCCAGGCTGTCGTGGCGTTCGAAATCATGCGCAGCAAAGGTGCCAATGAAGTATCCGTGGCAAACGCGGTCAAGACTACGGTTGCAGCACTTCGTGCATCGCACCCAGACATCGCGATGACTGAGGTCATCAATAACGTCAATGCAACGGAAGAAAACTTCGATGGCTCGATGCACCTGCTCTACGAAGGTGCAATTCTTGCAGTGATTGTCGTATGGATTTTTTTACGTGACTGGCGCGCCACACTGGTTTCAGCGGCAGCCCTCCCCCTTTCAGTGATTCCTACATTTTTAGGGATTTATCTGTTTGGTTTTACGCTCAACATGGTGACGCTACTGTCGCTTGCACTTGTTGTCGGCATACTTGTCGACGATGCAATCGTTGAGGTCGAAAATATCGAGCGCCATTTGAATATGGGCAAGTCCCCGTTTCAGGCTGCGATGGATGCGGCAGATGAAATTGGTATGGCAGTAATTGCGACAACCTTTGCACTCGTATCCGTTTTTTTACCCACAGCATTTATGGCGGGTGTGCCAGGTAAATTTTTTAAGCAATTCGGCTGGACTGCGGTCATTGCAATTCTTGCCTCTCTTGTGGTGGCGCGTTTACTCACACCCATGATGTCCGCCTATCTGCTCAAACCCGCAAAGCCAGAGACCCTCGCGCACAAGCGCGATGGCTGGATAATGCACACGTACTTAAGAGCGGTGCGTTGGTGCCTGGCACACAGAATGATCACATTAATACTGGCTACCTTATTTTTTATTGGTTCTATCGCTTTGGTGCCCTTATTACCAAAGGGCTTTGTTCCTCCTGGCGATCGTGGCCAGACCATCGTGAACATTGAACGTGCGCCTGGCAGTACCTTGGCAGAAACATTGCAAGCCACTGAACACGTGAGAGAGCTGCTTGAATCCCTCCCAGAAGTTGTCAGAACCTTCAGTTCAGTCGGTGCTGGCGTATCTGGCGATGTGTTTACCGGGGGAGCAGCACCCGAAGTGCGCAAAGCCGCAATTACCGTCATGCTGACGCATCGCTCAGCGCGTAAGGACAACCAGCAAAAAGTCGAAGAGAAAATTCGCAACCTGCTCGCCAATGAACCCGGTATTCGCATCACTGTCGGTCCACAGGATGTGGGCGTCAAAATGCAGATTGTGTTGCAAGGTGAAGATCCAGTTGCGTTGACACAAGCTGCCAGAGCTGCTGAACGTGACCTGCGAACTTTAAAAGGCGTGGGCAACATCCTGTCGGGTGCGAGTTTGGTCAGACCTGAAATCATCGTCAAACCAGATTTTGCCCGTGCAGCGGACCTGGGCGTCACGGCGCAGAACATTGCGGATACGCTTCGTATCGCAACCGCAGGTGACTATGAGGTTGGGCTCCCCAAGCTCAATCTTTCCGAGCGACAAATACCGATTCGAGTCAAGCTTCCAGACTCCGCACGACAAGATCTGGCTGCGCTGGAGCGACTCACCATTGCTGGCCGTTACGGTCCTGTCATGCTGGGTAATGTGGCAACAGTCACGATGGACAGTGGTCCGGCGCAAATCAACAGACTAAATCGCAGTCGCAACATCACAATCGAGGTTGAACTCGGTCAACGACAACTCGGCGAGGTGTTTGCCGAAGCCATTGAGCTACCTAGCCTAAAAAACCTGCCTGCTGGCGTGCGTCGAACTGAACTAGGTGATACGCAGGAAATGCAAGCGCTATTCGGCAGTTTTGCGCTGGCCATGTCGATCGGTTTGCTTTGTATCTACATGGTGCTGGTGTTGCTGTTCCATGATTTTGTACAACCCATTACGATTCTTGGTGCGCTACCACTATCAATCGGTGGCGCGTTCGTGGCACTGTTACTGACAGGTAAGAGCTTCTCGATGCCGTCACTCATTGGCCTGCTCATGCTGATGGGAATTGTGACTAAGAACTCAATCCTTCTGGTCGAATATGTCATTGTCGCGCGTCGCAACGGCATGGAGAGGCGAGAAGCTTTGATTGATGCCTGCCACAAACGCGCGCGCCCCATCATCATGACGACCATTGCGATGACAGCAGGCATGTTGCCGATTGCGCTGGGCTTTGGCTCTGATCCAAGTTTCCGCTCACCCATGTCCATTGCTGTGATCGGTGGCTTGATGACCTCTACGCTCTTAAGTTTACTGGTCATTCCAGCCTTCTATACCTTCGTGGATGATGCTGAAGGCTGGGTACACAGACTCTTTAAATCTCGCAGCGCAACACCAGTCAAAGAGCATTGAGCAGACTGCACTGTGGCGGATCAACCATTGCAGCGCACCCAAATGTGCGCTGCAATGCACAACCGATTCCTTGATGAATGAAGCAAGTTTGACTGGCCATGTACCAAGCCAGCAGGTAGGATCAGCTCTATTATTTACTTCGCTGAGGTCAGCCATGTACTTGTTAACAGTGATCGCACCACTAAAAAAAACACTTTCTCTTGTTATCGTCAGCATTGCTGCAATCACCCTTAGCGGCTGTGCGACGCAGTCAACTCCGATCCGAGAGAGCAGTCAGGCATCGAGTCAAACGCAACTCGTGGTCGAAGAATTCATGATCCCGAGCGCAGACAAAGATATCAAACTCTATGTCCGCAACAAACGTCTGCCGAGCATGACGAGCTTTAACAAAGACAATGTTTTGCTCTTTGTCCACGGTGCGACCTACCCATCCGAAACGGGTTTTGATTTAAAACTGGACGATCTGTCATGGATGGATGTCTTAGCGCAGCAAGGCTTCGACGTCTATATGGTTGATGTGCGCGGATATGGAAAATCCACGCGCCCCGCAACAATGGATCAGCCTGCTGGAGGCAACCGTCCCATCGCGGATACCAATACAGCCGCGCTCGATTACGCTGCAGCTGCAGACTGGGTACGCAATCGCCGATCCGTAGAAAAAATCAATGTGCTCGGCCACTCTTGGGGCACAGCCATTACCGCCCTATACACCAGCCGTCACTCCGACAAGGTCAACCGCCTAGTCCTCTATGCACCAGTATGGCTGCGTAAAACAGCCTCATTGACCGACGCAGGTGGAGAGCTGGGATCCTACCGTACAGTCACGATAGACCAGGCCAGAAAGCGCAAGGATACCGGTCTCAAAGCAGGTCAGAACCCTCAGCCAGATGCCTGGTTTGAAATTTGGGCAAAAGAAACATTTGCCTCAGACCCTGTTGGCTCCAAGGCAGACCCAAAGTTTGTCCGGGCGCCAAATGGCAGCGTACAGGATAGCCGTATATTCTGGAGCGCAGGAAAACCTGTTTATGATCCAGCCTTGATCAAGGTTCCTACGATGCTGATTCTCGCAGAGTGGGATGCCGATACCCCACTCTATATGGCCGAGACGCTATTCCCGTTGCTGACCAATGCCAATCCTAAAAAGCTTGTCATCCTGAGCGAAGGTACACATTCGATTATGAATGAAGTGAAGCGCTTTAGCCTTTTTAACGAAGTGAGTCGTTTTTACAAAGATGGAGTCTTGCCATAAACAGCACGTCCAATCAGTGTATTAATCAGCACTTCCCAACACTGAATTAAATAACACCTGGCGATCATTGAAATAAAGAAACAATGATCGCAAGTGTTTTTTGAACGAACAGAAACCGAAAAATGAGCATTTAATTCAGAGGCATCCCTGCGGCTAAAAGTACGATCGAGAGACTCGTAGCCATTGCTTTGACCATGGGTTCTTTTTCAACGTCGATCCACTCATCCAGTGAGTGAGAGCGTGCGCTCTTTTCTGGCGCAGAACGTCCAATCGTCAGCGCTGGGATACCGAGGCTCATCGGCATATTTGAATCAGTTGAACTCCAGCGGAAATTTGTTTTATAGCCCCCAGCCTCAATCGCTGCCTTGGTCTGCATCACAAAAGGCGTATCCGCCTTGGTTTGTCCTGCTGGCCGATCACCAATCAATTTTGAGTCTACCGATATCTTGCCTTCTTTGGTCGAACGTGCGAAGTTTTCAGTTTCAGCGGCTTGCTCGACAATTTGCAGCAGTCGATCTTCTACACGTTTGAGCTCAACGACCGACTCAGACCGCATATCGACATCCATCCAGGCATCAACTGGAATTGAATTGACAGAAGTCCCCCCTCCGATCAGACCAATGCTATAGGTCGTTTTAGGAGAAGCGGGCACCTGGATTCTTGAAAAAGCATCTGATGCTTGAGCTAAGGCATACATCGGACTCACCAGGCCAAACGCACCAAAACTATGCCCACCCGGTCCCTTATAGGTGATGCGATAGCGCTTTGAGCCTACCCCACCATTTGTAATGCCCTCGACGCCACCGGATTCAATTGAAAAAAAGCTCTTCAACTTGCCCGTATATTCGCCTTTTGTAAACAAATAGCGCACGCCTCTTAAATCTCCAGGACCTTCTTCACCGACTGTTCCTACAAACAGAATATCGTCATTGGTGTTGATCTTTGCTTCGTTCATTGCCCGTACATAAGCAAGAATGACGGAAAGGCTCATGGTGTCATCCCCCACACCAGGCGCATATAATTTTGTGCCTTCACGTCGGACTTTCAAATCTGTACCTGCCGGGAATACTGTATCGAGATGTGCAGACACCACAACAAATTTTCCATCACTCTTGATGCCTTTTCTCACCCCTAGCACATTCCCCTCCTGATCGATCTTCACGTCAACCAGACCAACTTCCTTAAACATTTTTTCGTAGACTTTGGCCCGAACCTCCTCTTTAAATGGCGGTGCGGGAATTTCGGTGAGCATGATGCACTCGTCGACAATCCGGGTATGTTGACGATCCAGCGAAGCTCTGGCTATCGCAAAGGCTGGACTTGAATTGATACGAGCGACTTCTGCCGCGTAGTCATTAGCCTGTGCTCTTGACGCTGTTGTGACACTGAGACTGACGACTGCGCAAAAAATACTGATGCTCCGGATCCAGATGAAAGTTCGCATATAAATATCTCCAATGATTCGTTCGCAGCACTTGATTACAGAGAACTTCTTAAATCACTTAACTTGAATCACCAAACTTAAATTACTTGCCTAGAATCACTTCTTAGGCAAACGACCCAACAGATAAAACTCATCATTCGGACGCATGGAGATCGTATTGGCAATACGATTCGACATGCCAAAGAATGCAGTGATGGAAGTAATGTCCCAGATGTCCTCATCATCAAAGCCGTGCGCATACAGCAAGGCATAGTCCTCATCGCCGACAGACTGCGAATCCAGACAGACCTTGATTGCGAAATCGAGCATGGCATGCTGTCTGGGTGTGATGTCCGCTTTGTGATGATTGACTGCGACCTGATCGGCAATCTGCGGATTTTTTGCATAAATGCGCAAAATCGCACCATGTGCCATCACGCAATATAAACAGTTATTCTTGGCGCTCGTCGCGGTCACGATCATTTCGCGATCAGCTTTAGTCAGACTGCCTGTATCTTTGACCATCAATGCATCGTGATAAGCAAAAAATGCCCGGAATTCATCTGGGCGCCTGGCAAGCGTCAGAAAGACATTTGGGACAAAGCCGGATTTTTCCTGAACAAGTAAAATTTTTTCACGAATATCATCCGGCAAATTTTCGAGTGCGGGAATGGCATAACGTGAAACGGGCTTTGCGCTTGAGATAGGATTAGCCGGTTGTTGTGCTTGTGATGTCATTGTGGTCTCTGGTTATATTTTTCTGGTTCACACACTAGAATTGCGAATCATCAAAGGCATGCTGGCATTGGTCACTTTGCCGCAACGTATTCCTTGGGTCGTACCATTTCAAACAAGCTATTGACTTCAACATAGTCGCCGCGGTACCCGCAACGTCCAAGCGGCCTAGCAGCCGCCGTATCAAAAATTCCATCTTTTAAAAATTCATCATTAATATGGACGCCCACAACCTCACCGAGCGTGAGCCAATTATTGATCAACTCACCTTTGGCATTTTTCATCTGACGCGTTTCAATCAGTTTGCACTCAAGGGCAGCAATCGCTCGCGCAACACGCGGGACACGCACAATCGTTGACGGTGCAGAAGCCAGTCCTGCGTACTGCATTTCATCCACGCCAGGCTCAAGCGTTGCAGACGTGATATTCATTTCGTTTGCAAGTTCAGCACCGACAAAATTAGCGACAAACTCTCCGACTGCATCGATATTGTTGACACTATCTTTACGTGTAACAGCCGTAGAGAAGCCAATAATCGGTGGTGAATCAGAAAAAGCGTTAAAAAAGCTATACGGTGCAAGATTCACGCGCCCCTGCAAATCAATACTCGAAATCCATCCGATCGGTCGGGGTGCGACGATCGCTTTAAATGGATTATGGGGTAAACCATGACCTTTAGTCGGTTCGTAGAAATAATCGCTCATTTCAATCCTTTTCAAATGTATGCTCAACATCTCAGCATGCCGTTCGGTCAGGCGTCAAGACATACGCCATTCTGTTATGAAAATTAACGTCACGCCTCTGAAGGCTATACTGAATTCGTATTGCATTATTAAGACTCATTATCTGATATTCAAGGAATAAAATGTCACATCACGATAAGATCATTGCCGCTTTTGAAACATACCAGGCCGAGAACGCAAAGTTCACAGAAAAAGGCGTGAAAGCCTCAGCTGCACGTGCGCGTAAGGCTTTGCAAGAAATTGCAGGTTCGTGCAAAGAGCGCCGCAAAGAAATTACCGCAGAAAAGGAGGCGCTCGAAGCCCAGGCTGCTCCAAAAGTTGCTGGCAAAGGGATGTCCCAGGATGCCGCGCGTCACGCTCACGTCCGTAAATAAATCGTAAAGCGAATAACGCGAGTTCAACTCTGAATCAAATGGCCCTTTAGGGCCATTTAGATATTGTTGAGCAGGATGAATGAACATGACCATCATTAGAATGGTCAGTAAATCTACAAAATCTATTCAACCGAGACAAGGCAATGATGTCCAGCAATCATAATCAGCAAATCATATTGCTCAGCCGACCAACTGGCTGGGTCACCCCTGAAAATTTCAAGCGCATTGATTCGGACATCCCTGTCCCGGCTCAAGATCAGGTACTCATTCGTAATCATTACCTCTCACTTGACCCCTACATGCGCGGCAGGATTTCAGAGGCAAAATCCTATGCGCAAGGTGTGAATGTCGGTGAACTCATGGTCGGTGGTGCTGTTGGCGAAGTGATTGCATCAAACTCTCAACGCTTCAAAATCGGTGATTCAGTCCTGGCGCCAACAGGCTGGCAACTCTATGCAGCGATGCCAGACAGTCAGGTGACAAAAATTGATACAAGCCGAGTTCAAGCGTCTGCCTATCTTGGCGTACTAGGCATGCCTGGGATTACTGCCTGGCGTGGACTCATGGAAATATGCGAACCCAAAGCGGGAGAAACTGTTGTCGTAGATGCAGCGTCAGGCGCGGTCGGCTCAGTTGTCGGCCAATTGGCCAAGCATCTCGGCTGTCGCGTCGTAGGGATTGCTGGTGGGCAGGAAAAATGCCGCTACGTTGTAGAAGAACTGGGATTTGATGCATGCGTTGATCATCGATCCAGTCATTTTGCAGAAGAACTCAAAGCACAACTCCCAAAAGGTATTGACTGCCTGTTTGAAAATGTGGGGGGTTCAATCTTCGAACTCCTGCTCACGCTCATGAATCCCTTTGGTCGCATCGCCTTGTGTGGACTGGTGTCTGAATTCAATCAGCCACCCCATGCCTACAAAACCATTCGCTCTATTCTGGTCAATCGTCTCAAACTCCAGGGCTTCATTGTGTCCGACAAAATGGAGGTTTGGCCAGCTGTTCGTTCGAATCTGCATGAACTGGTAGCAACCGGAAAATTAAAATTCCGGGAATCCGTTGCGAATGGATTAGCCAGCGCTCCTGAAGCATTCGTCGGCATGCTCAATGGTGAGAATTTTGGTAAGCAGATCGTAAAACTTACTTGAACAAGGTGAATCCATTGAACATTCCCTGTCGCTCAATCATTTCTGCTGCCGTCTTTTGTCTGATCGTCGGTCTGACGAGTCATACCGCGCACGCGCAATCTTATCCAAACAAACCCATTCGCATCGTAGCTTCCCAGAACCCGGGCGGTACGACAGATGCAACAGCGAGAGCTTTTGCGGACTATTTCACGCAAAAACTCGGTGTCACGGTTACGGTTGAAAATCGTCCTGGTGCCGGCGGAATGATTGCCGCTGAAAACGTGGCGCAAGCCGCACCCGATGGCTACACACTTTTTGTCGGGCTGCACAGCCAGTTGGCTCAGGCACCTGTCTTGTTCAAAAAACCACTGATCGATCCTGATAAGGATCTGATACCTGTGGCGGCCGTGACTGCTGGCGGGCTACCCACCGCAGTGCGTTCAAGCCTGCCCGTCAAGAATGTCAAGGAACTGGTCGAGCTCTCGCGCAAACAAGTCATCAATGCGGGGAACTATTCGATTGGCTCGGGCTGGCACCTGCTACTGACACAGCTTGCAAAAGAAACTGGTGGACAGTTCACCGTCGTCAGTTACAAAGGTACTCCTCCCATGTTCGCCGATCTGGTTGGTCAGCAGACTGACGTCGCGACCGGCTCAGTCATCAGTATTGGACCTTTCATGCAGCGCGAAGGTTTACGCGTGATTGCGATCATCTCTGACAGACGCAGTACCAAGTTCCCGGATGTTCCAACCTGGGCGGAACAGGGCTTCACCAGTCCGGCTTTTACCAAGCTACTCGAATACAACATGCTGCTCGCGCCTGCCGGTACGCCGCAAGAAGTACTGGATAAGTTATCAAGCGTTGCAGCAGATGCGGCGACACAGTCGCCAAAGATGGCCAACCTGCTTCAGACCATTGGCTCTGATGAACCCGTTCTGGTGGGCGCACCCTTGCGGCAAATGATTAGCGAAGTCTGGCCCGTCTATCGCACACTGACGACGGAACTCAAACTCACACCTGAGTAAGCAGATTATTGCCAAACCGCTAAAAGCAGTAGTATTTGCAATACCCTTGAGATAACTCGAAATAAAAACCAAAGATCCCATGACAACTGCAACGACAAGTGCACCCCGACTATTCAATAAAAACCTCGTCTTGCTCATTCTCTGCCAAGGGATCTTCCTCACCAATAATGTGACTTTCATTGCGATTAACGGTCTGGTCGGTCTGAGTCTGGCAAGTGCTGCCTGGATGGCCACCCTCCCCGTGATGGGGTATGTCGTGGGCGGTGCGCTATCCACGACAATTGTTGCAGCGACACAAAAAAGATTTGGTCGTAAAAAATCTTTTCAGCTGGGGCTGCTTGTTGCGATGGGGTCATCGCTTCTATGTGGCTATGCGGCAGTGACTAAGAATTTCTGGCTCCTGACCTTAGGAACCTTTATAGCTGGTTACTACAGTGCGAATGGTCAGCTGTATCGGTTTGCAGCTGCGGAGCTGACCCATATCAGTCTGCGAGACAAGGCCGTGTCATGGGTCCTGGCGGGTGGCATTCTGGGTGCTGTCGTGGGACCAAATCTGGCCGTCTGGACACGCAACTCATTCGCCACGCCTTTCTTAGGGGCATACCTGACCCTCACAGTTGCCGCCGTAATTGGACTGTGCGTGATGCACTTCATACATTTTCCGGATGATGTTGCAGTCAAAAAAGTATTGCCGCCAGGCCGCCCGCTTTCTGAAATCATGCGCCAACCGGTTTTTCTGGTCGCGGTCATCGGGTCCGCCCTCGGCTATGGCGTGATGAATCTACTCATGGCAGCCACTCCGCTTGCGATGCAAGTATGTGGAATGCCCTTCTCTGACACCGCACTCGTATTGGAATGGCACGTGATCGGAATGTTTGCGCCTGGGTTTTTCACCGGCTCGCTGATCCGGCGTTTTGGCACCATTCAGGTGATGGCCGTCGGAGTACTTCTGAATCTAGTCTGTATCGGCATTGCACTGACAGGCAGTGACTTACATCAATTCGTTCTGGCGCTGTTCATACTTGGGGTGGGTTGGAACTTCCTGTTTACAGGAGCAACTTCACTCGCGATCTTTGCCTACAGGCCAGAAGAAAAGGATAAAGCGCAGGGCGCGATCAACTTCTTTGTCTTTAGCACCATGGCGGTTTCGTCTTTCAGCTCTGGCGCCTTGGTCACCACACAAGGATGGACGCTACTGAATATCGGTTCACTTGTGCCTGTGCTGTTGACCGGCTCAGCCTTGATCTGGCTGGTCTATAAGCAGAAGCAGGCAGCACGGGTCACAGCCTGACCCGTCACTACCCGAAATAGACATCAAAGGTTAAACACCCTCGACAATCCGGATGTCGCGGTCTGCTGAGTGGGAGCCCAGCGCCGCAATGGCTTGCTGGTAGGCTGGGCTACTGTAAGCAGCCTGGGCCGCTGCGACGCTCTCGAATTCGATCAGCACAGTGCGTTGATTCAGCCCCTGCTCTTTAGTCGCAGCAGGCATGCCACGCGCCAGGAACGTACCACCTGCGGCAGTCAGTGCGGGCCCGGCCAGTTTTGCGTAGGCCGCGAGAGCCTCAGGATTAGAAATCGAACGGTATGAACTGATCCAATATGCTTTTGCCACAGTAGCCTCACAAAAAATAAATTAATAAAAATAGAGATTACTCCATCGCATCGGCAAGCAGTCGGGCTTTGACTAATTGCTGCGCTGCAAAATGAATATTTCTTTTATGACTATCGCCAAGATCAGAGTCCTGCTAGGATCAAGCTCACTTGCACAGCGATTCATGGACAATCTCAGTCGATGCCTTCAGCTTGCTCGCATAAAAAATAAAACAGTATTACCAGGGAGACTTTAATGAAACACGCGTTCAATCGCTCAGGCATTCTTGCCATCACAGCATGCCTGTCTGGTCTGTTTGCAATATCACTCACTGCATATGCGGCTCCAGCATCGGCACCCACATCAGCATCAGCATCAGCAGCCCCAACAACCGCAACCTCAAACAGCCTCGCTCAACAGGACATCGCACTGCAGGGCCAGGTCTCCTCGACAGAGGAAGGAAAAATGGAAGGCGTTGTGGTGACCGCACAGGCTAAAGGCTCAACCATCTCAATCTCTGTCTTGACGGACGCCACCGGCCACTACCAGTTCCCGCGTTCAAAAATCAGTGCGGGTGACTACGCCATCCGTATCCGTGCAACGGGCTTTGAAGCTAACAAGGGGCTGACAACAACGATTCAGAATGACACAACAGATCAACTAAATATTGAACTAAAAAAAGCTGCAGATATTTCTTCACAACTCACGAATGCAGAATGGATTTATAGCGTTCCAGGTACAGTAAAAGATAAAACAGCATTGTTAAATTGCGTCGCCTGCCACACGCTCGAGCGCGTTGTGAAATCGAAATATACCGAGCAGGAGTTCATGAGTGTGATTCTGCCCCGTATGCAAAGCTATGTGAATCAAAGCATGCCAGGTGCGCCACAAATCAGAAAAGGCGAGCGCCAAATGGAGGAGCGTGGTGACCAGCGTATTCAGGTCTATCAGGATCTCGGTAAATTCCTGGCCAGAATCAACCTGAGCGGTCGTGACACCTGGACCTATCCACTCCAGCCATTTCCTCGCTTGAAGGATGCCTCAACCAAAGCGATTTATACCGAATACGATCTACCCAGACCAACCATCCAGGCGCATGATGTCATTCTCGATAAAAAAGGTCAGATCTGGTTTTCTAATTTCGGTGAACAGAAGATTGGCAAAGTTGATCCCGTGACCGGAGCACTGAGAGAAATCGATGTTGAACGTGCTAAACCAGAATGGCCCTCGGGCATCTTGGCGATGCGTCCGGATCGCGATGGAAAAATCTGGATTGGCAACATGTATCAGGCCTCGATCGCACGTTTTGATCCCGAAACAGAAACTTTCAAGTTTTTTACGCCGCCCAAAGAAGACAACCTGTCTTCCACCCAGCTCAATCAGGTCTCGCCCTTCAATACAGGTGTCGATGGAAAAGTCTGGGCCCAAAATAGCGGCTTTGCAGGCGTGCACCGGTTTGATCTTGAAACAGGAAAAGTAGAGACCTGGGCACCCTTCAAAAACTCGAAAAAAGTGCACAACATCTACGACGTGATCTCTGATTCCCAAAACAATGCTTTTTTTACTGACTTCCGTAACGAGCATATCGGCCGGATTGATGCAAAGACAGGTGAAGTCAAACTCTTTGAAATCCCAACCAAACTTGCCTCTCCCAGACGTGGCTCCATGGATAATCAGGATCGGTTGTGGTTCGGTGAATATCGCGGCCACCG
>CANBUF010000023.1 GCA_947372575.1 Alcaligenaceae bacterium
AGGACATTTCGGGCGGGCCGGTGTGCTCGACATGATTGCCATCGTGGGCTACTACAGCATGATTGCAATGGTGCTCAACACCTCACAGATCCCCTTGCCTGAAGGCACCGTGCCACCGCTTGCGCCATTGACGCCGGACTTCGTGACAAGCGACACCTCAGCCGCTGCCGCACGCTCACCCCTCACTCCTGCGCTGAATGTGCCCGCATCGACGAACGTCAATACACCGCGGCATGCAAGCGGTCGTCCCTTGCGCGTGGGCCTCATGGTTCCGATCAACAACACCACCATGGAAAGTGAAATGCTCGGCTGGTTGCCAGTGGGGTCGACCTGTCGCACGCTACGCATTCCACGCGGTCAAGGACTGCTGACCGAGGAAACCCTGCCAGCCTATCGCGATGCCGCCATTGCGCTTGCCCAACAATTCAACGAGACACCGCTCGATGTCATTGCGTACGGCTGCACCGCTGCAGGATTTATTCTCGGGCCTAAAGGCGACGCTGAAATCGCCCAGAGCCTGGCACAGGTCACGGGACTGCCCGTCGTCACCACGGCACGCTCCATGATGCTGGCGCTCAAAGCACAAGGCGCCAACAACATTTCGCTGCTCACGCCCTATCAGGACGATGTGAACATTCGCTTGCGCGCCTTTTTACAGTCCGAGGATATTGAAGTTGGTCACTTTGACAGCTTTTATGCGCCAGACGTCGTCGCATTGGGTCAGATTACAGAAAGCCAGGTTGCGGAGCGTGCCAAGACACTTTGCAAACCAGATGCTGATGCGATGTTCATTGCGTGCTCGCAACTTCCCACGTTGAATGTGGTTGATGCCTTGAGCCAGAGCTGGGGCAAGCCGGTCCTGTCCTCCATTCAGGTCACGGCACAGCTTGCGATGGAGGCGTTACAAATAGCTAAGGTCTGACTGATGAGTCGCTGAGGCACAACAGGGTGCTAGTCGAGCCCTTAAACGCCGCCTTAACCGAGCGCGCGCGCCGGGAGTGCAACGATGTCTTCGTTGGACGCAATCCTGGCGCTGGTTTCTTTGGCGGCCGCAATCACCAGCGGTGCATAGTCACAAAAGGCATCCACGCTGATGCTGGTGTTAGAGGCCACCAGCGCAAGGCTACCCAGCACCTCGCCTTCGCGGTTAAATAACGGCGCGCCAATAGAAATAATGCCTGCGTTGTAATCGCCGACGGTCAGCGAATACCCCAGCTGACGGATTTGCTTGAGTCCAGCTTTAAAGGCCTCCCAGTCATCTCCCAGCCCGACTTCGGCAATCGACTCCGCATGCCTGGCGTAGAGAATGCGCAACTGGTGCATGGGCAAATGCGCCAGAATACTTTTAGCCGAAGCGCCTGCCACCAGCGGTCTGCGTTGTCCGCGGCTAAACAGTCCAGCTGGCACATCGCGCCCTGGCGCCTGCTGCACGCACATGATTGAATCACTGAACAGGATGCAAAGCAGAGAACTGTGGCCCGTCTCGTACGTCAGACGCTGCGCCACGGGAGATCCAGCAATGTAGACAGGATCGCTTTCGCGCGACACCCGGTCGAGCTCCATGAGACGAGGGCCCAGCACGTACGAACCATTGGCCACCCGGGCAAGATAGCCAGAGGTGTGCAGCACCTTTAGATAGCGATAGCAGGTCGAGGCCGGTGCACCCAAATGCTGTATCAGATCCTCAGAAGACCATATCGGCTGCTCAGTCGTAAAGACGTTCAGCAAGCCCAGCATTTTTTCTAAACTACTCATATTGTGCGATCCATCTTAAATCTTAATTAACTTTCCCATCATAGCCGCATGGATATCGACTGTGAATAGGAGCACAGCAGACCTATTGTGCGATCGGTTGTTGCAGCAAGTTATCAGTTTTTCTCATATTTATAGACAAAGTAACCATTAAAGTTAAAATATGCAAAAAATCGGCCCCGTTTCGTATGCCGCATAAGCACTGGAGACATCCAAATGATCCGTCACACACTCCGTACTGTCCTGTTCGCCTGCGCAAGCCTGCTCGGCGGGACCTCCACGGTTCATGCCCAGGCACCTGCGAACTGGCCGACCAAAGCCATTCGAGTGGTGGTCCCTTTTGCCCCCGGATCCTTCACGGATACCGCAGCACGTACTGTAGGTGCCGAGCTGACAGCGTTGCTGGGGCAACCCGTCGTTGTTGAAAACAAAGGTGGCGCTGGCAGCACCCTGGGGACAGACATCGTTGCGAAGTCCGCCCCTGATGGCTACACCTTCTTAGTCACAGACAATTCTTTTGCCGTATCCGCAGCGCTCTACGAGAAGCTCCCCTATCAGCCTAAAGAAATCATGCAGGTTTCGTTGCTTGCGGATGCGCCTGCCGTCCTGGTGGGACGCCCGAACCTGCCGACCCGGACATTACAGGCAACCATCGATGCAGCACGCGCACACCCCGGCGCCATGACTTTTGGTTCAGGCGGACAAGGCTCCTCTGCACAGCTCGCCATGGAAGCATTCCTTTTGCAAAACAACGTCGAGATGGTGCATGTCCCCTTTAAAGGTATTTCGGCAGCAATGATTGACGTAGCAGCCGAACGGATCGACATTGCAATTGGTAGTGTCGGCTCGACCTCCGGCTACCTCAAGGACGGTCGCCTACTGGGACTCGCAGTAAGCGGCGACAAGCGCCAGGAGATATTCCCCGACATACCGACCTTTGCCGAGGCAGGTTTCCCCGATTATCAGATGCTGTACTGGTTCGGCATGATGGCGCCAGCAGGCACTCCGATGGCCATCATCACCCGCATGCAACAGGCGATCACAAAGGCCGTCACGGCTCAAAAAGTCAAAGACGTATTCGGTGGAGCTGGCGTGCGTCCGATCGCCACCAGCCCGGAGGCCTTTGCCACATTGGTTCAAAGTGAAACCGCACTTTGGTCCAATGTAATCAAGCGCGCCAAGATCAAACAAGAATAAAAATGTTCGTCACAACAAACTAGTACGTAAACAATACCGCAAACAACAATAGAAACAAAAACAAACAGGAAGTCGCATGGAAAATAATCTTAAGAACCGTCTCGCCGCCGATGAAGTATCGCTGTGCATGGGCTTGCGCCAATCGCGCACCGTCGATATCGGACCGCTCGTAGGCGCAGCCGGCTTTGACTGCCTGTATGTTGACATGGAGCACAGCCCGATCGGGTTTGAAGCCACCTCGGCAATCTGCATCACGGCTGTAACCTATGGCGTCACGCCTCTCGTGCGCGTCCCCGGCCACCTCGGTCAGGATATTTCACGCGCGCTCGATGGTGGCGCACAAGGCGTGATCTTGCCGCACGTCAATACGCCCGAGCAAGCGCGCGATATCGTGTCGTACGCCAAGTATCCACCCCTGGGGCATCGCTCCGTCATGGGCGCAGGTCCAGCCACCGCCTACAAAGCCATGCCACTTGCCAAGGTCAACGAAGCTGGCAATGCCGACACCATGGTCATCATCATGCTCGAGACACCCGAAGGCATCGCCAACGCAGAAGCGATTGCCGCCGTACCCGGTGTCGACATGTTGCTGATCGGTTCAAACGACTTGTGCACAGAGATGGGCATCCCTGGCCAGATCCGCCACCCAAGGTTATTCGAGGCCTACCAGACCGTCGCCCGCGCCTGTAAAAAACATGGCGTCGCACTCGGCGTGGGTGGAATTCGTGGAGACGCGGAGTTGCAAACACAACTCATTGAACTGGGCGCACGCTTTCTGATCGCAGGCAGCGACACGACATACCTGGCTGCAGCAGCAGGTAAAGATGCTGCAGCACTGCGTGAACTGATCGCCGGCATGAAGAAATAATCCAGACATCTCTATTGCTCAAACCCAATCATTCAACTGCATACCGTGCAGAGACCCACTACAGACGGAGCACTATCTTGTCATTTGATTTAAACGAAAAAGTTGCGTTCAAAGCCCCTGCCAACGCCTGTGACGCACACTTCCACGTCTTTGGCCCCGCCGACAAATATCCATACGGCTCAGATAGCCTGCGCTACGCCCCGCCATTGGCCCCACTGTCTGAATACCTGCAACTGGCTAAACACCTCGGACTGACACGCTACGTATTCGTGCAGCCAAGCGCCTATGGCCTGGATAACAGCTGCATGCTCGACGCCATGAAAGAAGTCGGCATCGAACACTGCCGTGGCATTGTTGATATTGATGAAAACGCGCCAGACTCCATGCTGGCAGAGATGGACAAGATCGGTGTGCGTGGTGTGCGCATCAATTACAGCCCGATCCATCCGTTTGAACCAGGCCTGGGCCAGAAGATGACGCCACGCATTGAGCGCATCGCCGCACGCTGCAAAGAACTGGGCTGGCATCTGGACTTTTTGTTACCTGGCTGGCTGACCACCGAACTGATTCCCATGATGAAAAAACTGCAGGTGCCTTTTTCGATGGCACACATGGGCATGAACCTGGCCAAAGATGGCGTGCAAGCACCCGGCTTTCAAGCACTACTGGATCGGGTGAATCATGGCAACCGCATGGCATATGTGAAGCTGACCGGGATCTACCGAATGTCCAAGGTGCCTGGCTTTACGGATGCAGACGCATTGGCGCAGGCCCTCATGCAAACCGCGCCTGATCGTCTGATCTGGGGGAGCGATTATCCTCACCTCTCCTTTGGTGAGAACAGCTCCGTTGAGTTATTCAACCTGCTCGCCCGCTGGACCAGCGACGAGAGCGTACGCGAACTAATCCTGACGAAAAACCCTGAAAGACTGTTTGGGTTTTAAGTCAGGCAATCCATGCGTTGTTTAACTGTTTAACCAGCATGCAGGCTGTTGGGATACCGCGTCATCCTTCTGCTTGAATGCGAAGTAAAGCTTGAACGAGTTCAGTAAATTGCGGGCGTTGCTTGACCTCCTTGGTCAGGCAACGATCCCGTAAATCTTCAAGCGCTTGCCTGACAGATTCAGAGTGATCATTCGCCGCATCAGACCTCTCAAGCAACTCTTCAAGTAAACAGCCAAAGGCTCTCACTTCGATTTGTTCGAGTGCGGATGCATGATGCGTCATCGCTTCTTTTGTAACAAAGCACGCTGCACCAAAATCCCCAAGCAGGGCATGGCCAGCAGAGCCCACCAGAATATTGTGCGCATAAAAATCACCATGCATGATGCCGTTTGCGTGCAGCTGCTGCGCCACACTTGCCATATCGTGAGCGATGCGGACGGCTTGCGATAAGGTCAAACGCATATCCGGGGCATACACATCCCGCGTACAGGATTCCAGACTAGGGGGACCTGCGAGGTTGCGATAGCTGCTATCGACAAGCGACATCACCAGACCCGAAGCACCTTCAGGATGTGCATCAATCTTGCCACGCACAGCAATCAAATTAGGGTGCTCGCCTGCGCGCATACAGGCTGCCATTTCGCTATAAGGCAGTCCATCACTTGTTAATGCGCCCTTAAATAATTTGACAGCGATGCGTTGCGATTGGGATTGGGATTGCGCCTCACCAACCCACGCCGCCTGATAGATCACGCCCGAGGCGCCCTCACCTAACTTGTGTTGTAACTGCAAGGTCTTCCACGACACGACTTCTACGGGCGTGTCCACGAGCGCGTGCGCCTCGCTCTGCGCACAGAATGGATTACCCGAATAACTCAACCACGATAATTTAGGCAGCTGGAGCAACCACTCTGGCAAGGTCTCAAACTGATTCGCAGCGATCCGCAACAACTCCAGATTCGTGCATGCCGCCATTTCATCAGGCAAGTTTTTTAAACGATTACCCGCCACCATCAACTTTTGCAGGCGTGGCCTGCGGCCAAGTTCCGCAGGTAACTCTTCAATTTTGTTACCCGTCAAAATCAGCCATCTGAGCTGAGGAGGCAGCGAGGCTGCCGACACCTTGGTGATCAGATTGTTTCTAAACCCCACCATGCTCAGGTTCTCACACCGTCCCAGCACCTCAGGCAACTCAACAAACGGATTGTCCGAACAAAAGAGCACGCGCAGCTTATGCAAACGAGACAGATCATCCGGCAGCGTTGAAAACTGATTACCCGAGATATCCAGTATCTCTAGCGTATCGGCCAACGCAAAAATTTCGCGAGGGAATTCCGTCAGTCCCAGGGACAGGTTCAGTCTTGTCGCGTGCGTCAATTTGCCGGCACGTAATTGTTCGAGGCTATTCATAGGGCACAAGCTTAACAAATGCACGTGAGCGTGCCTTTCATCACTATTTTGATCAACCTCATCGCGCAATATTCTGTTCTTTATTACGAGTAAACTTTACCTTACCCCGTAAATTCACCCCTCTTCTTTGAGCTCAGAGCATGATTCTTGTCACTGGCTGCGCCGGCTTTATCGGCAGTAACTTTGTTCACACTTGGCTCGCGCAACACGACGAACCAATCGTCAACCTCGACAAGCTCACCTATGCAGGCAATCTGGATAACCTCACCTCGCTCGCCCACGACAAGCGTCACATTTTTGTTCAAGGCGATATCGGTGATCGCGCGCGCGTCTCTACACTGCTCGCCGAACACAAGCCCCGCGCAGTCCTGAATTTTGCAGCCGAGTCCCATGTAGACAGATCGATTCTGGGGCCTGGCGACTTTATCCAGACCAACGTCGTCGGCACCTTTAATTTGCTTGAAGCAGTCCGCGCTTACTGGTCTGAGCTCCCCGAGACTGAGCGGGCCTCTTTCCGGTTCCTGCATGTCTCGACTGACGAGGTCTATGGCGCGCTCGCCCCCTCGGATCCACCCTTTACGGAGACTAAAGCATTCGAGCCTAACAGTCCCTATGCGGCTAGCAAAGCTTCCTCAGACCATCTTGTGCGCGCATGGCATCACACCTATGGCCTCCCGGTGCTGACCACCAATTGCAGCAACAACTATGGCCCCTATCATTTCCCCGAAAAGCTGATCCCGCTCGTCATCCTCAATGCCCTGAATGGCAAAGCCTTGCCGATTTATGGCGATGGGCAACAGGTCCGTGACTGGTTGTTTGTAGAAGACCACTGCCGCGCGATTGCTCGCGTGCTCGAGGCCGGCCAGGTTGGCGAGACCTACAACATCGGCGGCTGGAACGAAATGGCCAACATCGAGGTCGTCAAAATTATCTGTCAGCGACTCGATGCGCTACGCCCTCGCGCAGATGGTAAAAAATATGCCGAACAAATTACCTATGTCACAGACCGCCCCGGCCACGATCGTCGCTATGCGATCGATGCGCGCAAGATCGAACTAGACCTGGGCTGGAAGCCTCAAGAAACCTTTGAATCAGGCATTGCCAAAACTATTCAATGGTATCTGGACCACCCCAAGTGGGTCGAAGGCGTGACAAGTGGCGAATACAGAAAATGGATTGGAAAACAATACGGGTGAATTACAACTGGATACATTTGTTTCATTTATTGAAATTTGATTTTTGACCGGCTACTCTAAACTTCATCTCTGGCTAATGTTTTTATCTTCTCAGCGCTGAGATGTATTATTTTTTCGTTATCGCGTCCATCTGTATCCACGCTGGAGAAGTCAATGAATTACCGCGTAGGGCTACCCTTTTGGCGTGCAGTTGCCAACCTAGGATTCCCGATCAGCATTAGAGTTGATGTCTACTGGGATCCTGAGGCTCAAGTATTTGTTGCAATGAGTCAAGATTTAAAAGGGCTCGTCGCAGAAGCAGACACATTAGATTTATTAAAAAACGAAGTACATCACTCGATTGATGAGCTACTCAGCCTTGAATTAAATCATTCTCATGGAAATGCAATTCCTGAATACTTCATAAAGGAATTGCGTACTGCATGATTGGGTTTTACAAGCATGTAATCAAATTATTAGAGGGTGCCGGTTTTTATTTTTTTAGAACAGGCAAAGGTTCGCATGAGATTTGGAGTAACGGGGATTTGCGTATCACTGGTCCAGTGAACTGTAAATCTAGGCACACTGCAAATGCGGTGCTAAAGCAAGCCGGTCTGGATACTAAGATTTAGCATTTAATCTAGGCTGTCAAACGCAATACCCGCTGGCTGCGCCACCATACTAGGGACGAGGCCGGCAGTATAAATATCAACTGTACGAGCAGAATCACACTGATTACTCCCGCGGCCGCATAGCTTTTTGCCGCAAACATCGCAAGCGGCACAATCATGACGGCACCCGTGATCATCACCCAGACCAGCGGCTCCTTTAAGAACGCACGTAACTGCGCAGCCAGCGTACCGATCAGGTGCGTGATCAGACCAATCAGCATTAAGCCTGCAAAGGGCCAAAACGGCAATAATCGCTGACCGTACTTGGTGGGCTCCAGCACCTGATGTGCCACACATAGCACCAGCGCACTGAATACAAAAAAAGCCGTCGACCAAAATAAATCTGTTTTAAACAGGCGATCCAGTCTCGGCCAATCTCGCGCCACGACAAGCTCAGCCATGACCGGCACATGCCGACTCGTCCAGGCATTGGCAATCACCGCCAGCATATTTGCGATCGCAAACGAAACACCCATTTGTCCGGCCACGACCGAACCACTCAGATAAAACAGAATAGGCGTATAGATTTGCGTCAGCATATAGCTCGACATCCAGCTCAACCCAAAGCGCCACTGCAGAGGCCAGACCTGCACAGACCAAATCAGTGAGCGCTGCGTCGCATGTCGGGCGAGTTCCTTCATTCCATCGACTGCCACGATCAGCAACTCCGGGAATCTGATTCTGAGCCACAGACTGGTGATCACAACACCTGTCGCAGGGATCATCACAACAGCCCACAGACCCGTGCCATGCCACAAGAACCACCAGCAAGCCACAGATCCGAGAATGCCCTGTGTCAGCCTCAGTACCGCGACCTCAGTGACCTTTCCTCCGCCTTCGATCATCGACAAAAAAGGCATCAACGCAATCGCAGCGGTCGTGACAGTCACCAGGCTAATCCAAGGCCACAGCCACAGCGCGTGCGGGATCGGATCGGCACGCGTGCCTGACCAGAAAAACAACACCCCGGCAGGAATCATTAATAACAAAAAAGCTAGCGCCAGCCAACTATAGAGCCGCGCAGACTGTCGCAGCAGCGATCTAAACTGATCACTCAATGTGAGTGAGGACCCCTGCCCCTGTACGCCACCCAGCTTAGGCGCAATGCTCATGAGCACCTGAGACAATCCCAGATCAAACAAGCTGTAAACCGCGACTAGACTAACGAACGCGTAATACCATCCCTGCAGCTGAGGGGTCAGACATAGCGTGACCAACACCGTCGTCGCGAGTCCGGACAAGGCCACCCATGACCGCTGTACAAGAATCGCGATCAGACTATTCATCGACGCAGCGAGTCGCGTACATGACGGGTAATGGACATCTTATTATTCTGCTTGTTTTCAGTGAAAATAATATTGAATTGTTGATTTGAGAATCACTCAGAAATATACAAGCAAACCCTTGTCATCCGAGGGTTGTGGGGCGGCTTTTCGATTGTCAGAATGACAATCAACGCACAGCAATTTGTATCAATTACATTTCGTAAAAAATTGCGGCAGCAATTGAATTGGCAAATAAGCACGGATGGCGGATCGTTAAAGGCGGGTCTCACGCCTGGGGGCAAATGTATTGCCCTTTCAACAGCAAAGATTGCAGAGGGGGTGAATTTTGCAGGACGAGTATCTGGAGCACCCCACGTAACACCTCTAACCATGCCAAAACATTAATCAAAATTGTTGGCCATTGCGTTTTCATCAAGAACCCTAATCAGGACCATGAGCAGTCATGACGGAATATGAGTTTTTACTTAAGTTCACTTTGCCTCAGACGCAGCCTGATCCTTTGCATTACGTGGATGCACTTTTTGAATCAGGGTGTGATGACGCAACAATTGGAACTGGACAATATGGAAGACTAGCGTTGGCATTTACACGCCAAGCATCGAGTGCACGTGCAGCGATTTCCTCTGCGATAGATGATGTTCTACACGCCATACCAGAGGCCAAGCTGATCGAAGCAAATCCTGATTTTGTTGGACTGACAGATATCGCCGCAATCATGGGTTGCAGTAGGCAAAACATTCGGAAAGTTGCGACGCATCAAAAATCCATTTTCCCGCTCCCTATTCATGAGGGAAGCACTTCAATTTGGCATCTTGCCAAGGTACTTGAGTGGTTCCAGCAGGGAGGGAACTATGAAATTCCTCATGAACTCATTGAAATTTCACACGAGACTATGAAAATCAACATTACCCGCCAACTTAATGAGGCTCAACAACCCTCTATTCAGAGCCATTGAATAATTTTTAGCAATTGCGTCGCCGTGGCGAGTAAGCTATATCGTATCGATATACGTATTTTATTTGCGGCGAGTAGACTGACCCATGGTCAATTTCAAAGCATTCTGGACGCGCGTTAAACAGCATCCCATCTCACATGTGGGTCCGGGTCTGATTACAGGCGTGGCCGACGATGATCCAAGCGGCATCGTCACCTACTCTCAGGCGGGTGCGCAATTCGGCCTGAACATGCTGTGGACCATGCCGCTCGCCTACCCATTGATGTCAGCGATTCAAGCTATCTGCGCACGGATCGGCCGTGTCACGGGGCGGGGCTTAGCCGCCAACATCAAATCCAGCTTTCATCCAGCAGTACTCGGGAGCGTTGTGCTCCTGCTATTGATCGCGAACGTGCTCAACATCGCCGCCGACGTCGCGGCCATGGGCGAGGTTGCAGAACTTGTCACAGGCATCGACCGGCACCTGATGGCCGCGGTATTTGTCCTCACCTCGTTGTTACTGCAGATTTTTGTCCCCTACCACCGCTATGTATTTTTTCTTAAATGGCTGACCCTATCGCTGCTTGCCTATGCTGCAGTACTGTTTACGGTCCATGTCCCCTGGGGCGAGGTTGCATTGCGCACTGTCTGGCCGCAACTATCATTTAACGCCAGTACTGCCGCCGTTGTCGTCGGTGTCTTTGGCACCACGATCAGTCCCTACCTCTTCTTTTGGCAGGCCTCAGAAGAAGTCGAAGACATGAACGCCACCAAAGGCGCCAAGCCTCTGATCACCGATGCCCGCGCTGCCCCGCCAGAGCTCACCAGAATCTCCTGGGATACCTGGAGCGGCATGCTGTACTCGAATGTGACCGCTTACTTTATTATCCTCGCGACAGCCGTCACGCTGCACACGGCAGGCATCACCGACATCACCACTGCGGCCGAGGCTGCCAGCGCCCTTAAACCCATCGCAGGCGAGTTTGCCTACCTCCTGTTTGCAGTCGGCATCCTTGGGGTCGGTTTAATTGGTGTACCCGTACTCGCCGGCTCGGCCGCCTATGCACTCTCCGAAACGATGGGCTGGAAATGGGGCCTGGAGCGTACCGTAACCGAGGCCAAGGGCTTTTACGGCATCATCGCAGTCAGTGTCCTGGCAGCCCTTGCGATCCAGTATTCGCCCATCAATCCGATGAAAGCATTATTCTGGAGCGCCGTCATCAATGGCGTGGTTGCTGTGCCTTTGCTCGTTGTGATCTTATTGCTCGCCTCAAAGAAGTCTGTCATGGGCGATTTTGTCAGTCCACGCTATATCCAGGTTCTGGGCTGGATCACCACAGGCGTAATGGGCATTGCTGCAGTCTGGATGTTTATACCAAGCTGAATGTAGTAACATAACTACATTAGAGGCTTGCCTGAGATAAACATGTCCATTTCGGTGTTTTCCAGCCGCGAATTCAATCAAGATGTCAGCAAAATTAAAAAGGCTGCCAGCGCGGGGCCTGTTTTCATTACTGATCGTGGGAGGCCCGCACACGTGCTGCTGACATTTGCCGAATACAAAAAACTCACCGCAGGACGTGTAAAAATCGCCGAGCTGCTTGCAATGCCCGGCGTCGCCGATGCCGAGCTTGAGCTGGATCGTTCGCGTGAACTGACACAAGCCGCGGACTTGTCCTGATGTATTTACTTGATACGAACGTTGTCTCAGAGCTTCGCAAGATTCACGCTGGTC
>CANBUF010000024.1 GCA_947372575.1 Alcaligenaceae bacterium
GGTGCCTTACCAGGTCTTCAAAACTTCAGACGGATTCATGATTGTGGCGGTCGGCAACGATTCACAATTCCGATCCTACTGTAAGGCGATTGGCCAACCTGAGCTAGGACAAGACCCACGCTTTGTCACAAACGGTCAGCGTATTATCAATCGGGCGGAACTAATCCCCATGCTTGAAAAAATCATGGCCACAGGTGAACGTGATGTCTGGATTGCCAAGTTCGAAGAGGCCGGCGTGCCCTGCGGTCCGATACAGTCCATTGATCAGGTCTTTGCGCACCCACAAGTCATCGAACGGGAAATCTGGAAAACCATGACACACCCTCTCGGTGGCACCACGCCGACCACGGCAAGCCCCATGCGTTTTTCAGCGACACCGGTTCAATATCGGCGCGCAGCACCGACACTTGGCCAGCATACCGACGAGATCCTGAAGGAACTGGAAGCATTTAAAAAGCCTTAAAGTTTTTCTTCAAACATTAAAGTCTTTCTTTAAACATTTACGCTTTACCGAAAAAATTTACGTTTTACTGCAAACATTCACAAAAACTTTTTACTGCAAAATTTTAAAAAATCCGCAAACTAATAGCGGAACAAATCACTAACGGAGACAACGTCATGAAAAAACTGATCGCAGGTATTGCACTGTTACAAGCCGCCTGGGCCTTACCCGCCCTGGCGACCGATTACACAATCGGTGCCGCCTTTCCCATGAGTGGTGCCAATGCCGAATATGGTGAGGTATTCAGTTCGGCTGCCAATATGGCGGTGGATCACATTAATGCAGACAAAAAACTATCAGGCAAACTGAGCATCGTCTACGAAGACAGCCAGGCACTGCCCGCCCAAGGCGTGATCGCAGCCAATAAGCTCGTGAACGTCAGTAAAGTCCCCTTTGTCTTATCAGCGTTTACTGGCGTATCCAAAGCGATTGCACCGATTGGCACACGCACCAAAACCGTCATGGTCAACGGCGGCGGCGTAGGCCCCGATCTGGCGGCACTGGGTGAATACTTCTGGAACACGATTCCACTCGCTGACTTTGAAGTACGCGCAATCGTGCCCTATCTGGTCAAAGAGCGCGGACTGAAAAAAATCGCGCTGATCTATGTGGATGATCCGCTGGGTCAATCCATTCTTGCCGAACTGGGTAAAGAGCTTAAGGCCGTGGGAGGAGAGCTCGTGGGTTCATTCTCGATCCCAACCACGATGCAGCAGTTCTCAGGCATTGCCGCGCGCGTGCGTGACACTAAACCTGATGCAGTCTACTTTGCAACCTACGGCAACCAACAAGTCCAACTCGTCAAACAGTTACGTGATAATGGGATTAGCCAGCCGCTGGTGAGTTACTCTGCTGTCGGACTGCCATCCATGCTGACCTTGCCTGAAGCAAAAGGGCTCATCTATACCAGTCAAAAAATGAACTGGGACAATAGTGATCCACAGGCACGACGCCTGATGAATGATTACAAACAAAAATATGGCAAAGAACCCAGCGCTTACGTGCTGAACTATTACAACGCCGTATTGACCTTTGCGGACTTGGCCGCCGCACTCGAAAAAGCAGGCAAGCCTGTCACGGGTGAAAATCTGCTTGCACAGCGCAAAGCGACTAAAACGTTTCAGTTTGTAGGAGCGACTGTTTCGTTTGCAAATAACGGAACGGTCCAGTCTCCGATTCAAATCAATGATGTCGTGGGTGATGGCACGACGAAAGCCATCGCAGAAGTGAAATAACAGTACCCACCACCATTAGAAGAGAATCGCCCTATGTTGTTCGTTCAACTGTTAGTTAACGGGCTGCAGACTGGTGCGCTCTACGCACTGATTGCAGCCGGGTTTTCGCTGATCTTTGGCATGACCCGAATTTTTCATGCCGCACATGGGGCGACCTTCACGATTGCCGGCTTTATTTTTTATGAGTGCTACTCAGTACTGCACTGGGTCTGGCCGCTCGCTGTCATTGCCTCGGCGCTGGCCGCGAGTATTTTCGGGATTCTTCTTGATCGCTGGGTATATGCCGTGATCCAGCGTCATGAAGGATCTTTTTTCACTGTTTTTGCGGCCTCCTTTGGTGCGGCAATCGTAGTGCAGAACCTGATCTCCATTGTGTTTGGTCGCGGGCTGGTGACCGTCAGCACACCGCTGAGCAAAAGTCTTGAAGTCGCTCCGGGTCTGTTCATCGCCCCGATCGCCGGTGTGATCATTGCCTGTGCCATTATTTCGTTTGTCGTCTTGCAATGGCTGCTGACACGTACCAATCTTGGTATTGCCCTGCGTGCGCTGGGTGAAAATCCCGCCCTCATCGAAGTGTATGGACTCACGCCCAGACGCTTATCCCAGTATGTATTTCTGATTGGTTCGATTCTGGCCGTCCCCTGCGCAATCCTGACCGCTGCAACCTCAGGCCTCAATCCGGCGATGGGCAACCACGTCATGCTCATCAGTGTTGCTGCGACCATCGTAGGAGGCGTTGGAAGTCTGCGTGGGGCCGCCCTCGCTGGACTGTTGCTCGGCCTGGCCGAGAACCTGTGCTTATCCGTGATCGATCCCCAATGGAGCGAAGCCGTCACCTTCGTGATTCTTTTCCTGTTCATCCTGTTCCGCCCCAGTGGTGTGTTCGGACGAACCATTGTGTCTTAAGGGGAATCCAAACATGATTGCTTACCTTCAAAACATTGCAGTTCTTTTTTGTATCAACGCGATTCTTGCGCTGACACTGAATTTCATCATGGGTTATGCAGGCATTTTTTCGCTGGCGCATGCAATATTTTTTGGCGTCGGTGCATACACCACAGCCTATATTGCGCTGCATTTCAGCGATTCATTACTGCTATGCATGGGTGCCTCAGCCCTACTCACCGCACTGCTTTCTATGGCACTCGCCCTACCAGCACTGCGCGTACGGGGCGAGTATTTTGTTGCTGCATCCATGGGACTACAAGTCATTGGTGTCACGATATTTTCGGAATGGAAGTCTGTCACAGGCGGACTGGGCGGAATGATCGGCATCCCACGTCCCAGTATGTTCGGTTATATCTTTAACGACGACCTGGCATTTCTTGTGCTGTGCGTGCTGATATTGCTGATGGTCATTGGCCTGACAGCGTTGCTAGTCAGGGGAAGCTTTGGGCGCAGTCTGATGGCCATCCGCGATAGCGAATCAGCTGCGCAGAGTTTTGGCAAGCACGTCAATGCGATCAAGGCATTGTCTGTTGCGGTATCCGCAGCGCTGGCAGGGGTCGCAGGAACGCTCTATGCGTTTTACATGAGTTTTATCAACGTTGAAAGTTTCACCCTTGAATTTTCGATTCTGCTGATGGCCATGGTCATCATTGGCGGCACGGGCACCTTGTTTGGGCCTGTTGTTGGAGCAGCCTTGCTGATGTCCCTGCCTGCAGCCCTGACCTATCTGCCTTTCTTGCCGCCTAGCGAACTGGGCACGATTCAACAAATTATCTACGGTATTGCAATGGTGTTACTGATGATGTTTCGTCCCGGTGGGCTCATTGGCGGTCGTAGTCGGGAGAAGTCAGCATGAATACTTCAACGCAGACAAACGACATCTTGCTTGAGATTCGTAATCTGAATAAGAATTTTGGTGGCTTACAGGCGATTTCCGAGGTCACCATGGATCTGCCTGCGGGTGTGATCACCACACTAGTGGGACCAAACGGTGCTGGTAAGACAACACTATTTAACCTGATCACGGGACATATCGTCCCGACGAGCGGCTCTGTGCACTGGCTTGGGCAGCCACTCAAGGGGATTGAGCCCTGGCGCATTGCACGCATGGGGATCGCTCGCACATTCCAGGACTTGCGGCTGTTCAGCCAGATGACGGTTGAGGAAAACATTATGACCGTGATGGAGCGCAACAGCTGGCTATGGCAGTCAGGACGCACGGCCGCTGAAAAGCGTGTCAATGAAATACTTGAAGAAACGCAACTCGCCGATAAACGCCATGAACGCGCCGTCGACCTGGCCTATGCCGAACGTAAATTCCTGAGCCTTGCGCGCATCATGGCCAGTCAGGCCAAATTATGGCTGCTCGATGAGCCAGCATCTGGTCTGGATCCACGCTCTTTCGAGCGCTTTGTAGCGCTCTTGCGCAATTACGCTGCGCGCGGCATCACTATTTGCATCATTGAACACAACCTCGATATCGTGATCAAACTTTCCGACCGCGTCGCGTTTCTGGATCAAGGCAAACTGCTGGCGCAGGGCAGCTCACAGGAAATCCTTAAGGATCCTCATCTGGCCGCGATTTATTTTGGAGATCGCTCATGAGTACAGGTAATTTTCTACAAGCCAGCAATCTGCGCGTGGGCTATGGTGGACGGCCTGTTCTGGATCAGTTCAGCGTGAATCTTGCACACAACGAGGTGCTCTGCCTGATCGGGCATAACGGCGCAGGAAAATCCACACTCCTTAAGTCCTTGTTTGGCCTGGTGCCACTTGAGGCGGGTACGATTCTGCTGGAGGGCAAACCCGTAAGCAAACCTGATCCGCGGGCGATGAACGCGGCAGGCATTGCACTGGTACCAGAAGGACGGGGCGTTTTCCCAGGCTTGACTGTGGCTGAAATCATGCGCTTAGGATTCTGGGCCAATGGCATTGCTGCAGGAGAGCATGCGGCCAGACTGGACTGGGTGATGGGTGTGCTGCCTATGGTCAAGAAATTTTACAGCCAGCGGGCGGGTACGCTGTCGGGCGGTCAGCAGCAAATGGTCTCGCTCGGGCGGGCACTCTTGAGCCAGCCTCGCTGCCTGCTGCTCGACGAGCCATCCATTGGACTGGCTCCCAAGCTTTTCCAGGATCTGGTCGGACCGATTCGCGCCTTGCAGAAGGAGCGCAAGATGTCGATACTGATCGTTGAACAAAACGTGCGTGAAGCGCTGAAAATTTCAGACCGTGTGATCGTCATGAAATCCGGTCAGCTCATCCGTGAAGGCACACCCGAAGAATTCAACAATAACGCGGCGCTGATGGAACTGTATTAAACGCATTCCAAGGGGATACGCTTTGGGCGCTTGCGCAGCATTTCGCAACAGGCTGACTACAACGCCATGGAAAAAGTATGAGGGCATACAATGAGGACGACTCACCCCTCACTTTTTTCAGCATGCTAGCCTGTAGACCATGTCGACGTTAAACAATCATCCTTTTTATGTTTTTTTTCTGTCACTCGCAACGCTATGTACAGCCGTATGGCTGGGTGGCTCATTACTGAGGCGATATAAACGTCACGAAAACTGGGTGCAAGAAGACTTCAGCCTGGTCCAAACGACGACATTGACCCTGCTTGGCCTGATTATCGGATTCACTTTTTCGATGGCGCTTGAACGATACGACCAGCGTATTGTTCTCGAAGAGGCTGAAGCCAACGCAATCAGCACCGCTTATCTGCGTGCCGACTTGTTGCCAAAGACTGAGGCGCAGGAAGTTCGCCAACTACTCAAAACCTACACCACGCAGCGTATCCTGTTCTATACCTTGGACCTGGACGCGCTTCATCCTGTCCGGATTCATACTCAGACGCTCCAGCAGACGTTGTGGTCCAAGGTCGCACAGGCGGCCGTTCTGCAACCTGACCCGACGATGGCACTTGTTGTGACAAGCATCAATGATGTCCTCAGCACAGAAGGACGCTCCCAAGGAGCCTCCTGGAACCAGATTCCAAAGCCAGCATGGATGCTGCTAGCAGCTATTGCCATCTGTGCAAACCTGATGATCGGTTTCGGTGCAAGGAAATTCAAAGGCCATCAGGAAATATTACTCATACTACCCGTTGTGATTTCCATCACATTTTTCCTGATCGCCGACATCGATAGCCCACGCAGTGGGGTCATCCGTGTCGTGCCGCACAACCTCAATACGCTCCTGCAATCGTTGCCATAAGCAAAAATAAATCAGGAATCAGGAATCAGCAATAACTAGCAATCAATAACCAATAACCAATAAGTTATAAGCTATCAGCCTCAACAACTATAATCAGGGCAGCCCCATTCGGGACATGTCCAGATCAGTCCGTCTTTAGCGACCCTAAGTTTTATGCGCCCAAACCAGCCCCCCACCGCTTCTGCACCCGTTACGACGGAGCTATCTATACCAGAAGCCCTGGGCCAGGCATATGCCCACTGGAATGCAGGTCAAGTCGATCAGGCCGAAATGCTCTGCCAACGCGTACTCGCGGTCTGGCCCGGTCAAGCTGATGCTTTGCATTTAATGGGTTTGATGGCATTCGCTTACAACAATCTGGATCTGGCGATCGAACATCTGCGCCGTGCCTGCCAGGCACCGCGCACGCCCCCAACGTATCTCAGCAACCTGGCAGAAATGCTCCGACAGAAGGGCTTGCTGGTTGAGGCCGAACAGGCCGCAAGGCGCGCCCTGGCCATCGACAGCACATTCCCAGCTATCTGGAACAACCTTGGCATTATTCTGCAAGAGGCAGGCAAACTCGACGAAAGCAAGCGTTGCCTCGAAAAACTGCTCATGCTTCAGCCCAATAATGCCGAGGCGCACAACAATCTTGCCAACACCTGCAAACGCCTCGGGCTCCTTGAACAGGCACGTCACAACTGGCAGCGTGCGCTCGAACTTAAACCTGAATACCCAGAGGTCTTTAGCAATCTTGCCAATCTGCACAATGATCTGGGTGAGTATGAGCAGGCACTTGACTATGGCTTGCAGGCTATCGAACTGAGTCCAAACCTGGCCGATGCGTACATCAACCTGGCAGCCATCGAGACCGCATGCAATCATCACACTGAAGCGTTGCGCTGGCTGGATGCGCTCCTCACGTTTGCCCCTATGCACATTGCCGGCCTTTCGGCGCGCGGGCTCGCCCTGATGCACCTGGATATGCTGGATGTGGCGCTGGCCTCTGTTGATAGCGCACTTGAGTACGTGCCCGACAACCCAGAAGCCCTCAACACCCGCGGCCTCATTCTGCAGAACATGGAACAGTACATTCAGGCTGAACAGGCGTTCACACGTGCAGCGGCTATTGAGGGCCTGGTGAGCGAGAAAGCGCGCATCAATCTCGCCAATCTGCAGATGCAGAATGGTCAAACTATGGAGGCTGAACAGACTTTTAATGAGATTCTCGCGCTCAATCCGAAGAGCGCATCAGCCTGGTTCAATCGTAGTGATATGGTGCGCTTTAAACCCGGGGATCCCAGTATTGAAAAAATGCTCAAGGTTCTGAATACCGAGCAAGGACTGGGTGAGCAGGACAAAATACTGATGCATTTCTCACTTGGGAAAGCCTATCTTGATGTGAATGACTCCACGCGCGCCTTTCATCATCTCAATACAGGCAATGCTCTCAAACGCAAAACATTTACGTTTGACTCCAGTGCGACACACGCGTGGCTTGAGCAGATCGCTCAGACCTTTACCCTTGACTATATCAATAGTCTTCAAGCCACGGATACCCTGAATTTATCGCGCGCACCCATCTTTGTGCTGGGCATGCCTCGATCCGGCACTTCGCTCGTTGAACAGATTCTGGCCTCTCACCCGCAAGTCACTGGTGCAGGCGAACTCAAACACATCCAGCGCCTCGTGGATCGCTTGCAGGGCTATCCAAACACAACACCTGCGCTCACCCAGGGCGTGATCACGCAATACGGTCAGGAGTATTTGGGCAAAATCGAAGCACTGAAAAAAGACCGCATGCATCTTGTAGACAAAATGCCAGCAAATTTCATGCATGCCGGACTGATTCACATGGCGTTACCTGGTGCCCGTATCATTCACTGCCGGCGCGACCCGGTTGACACGTGCCTGTCGCTCTACAGCAAACTATTTTCCGACGAGCAGTTGTTTGCCTATTCACTGCCTGAGCTGGGAGCGTTTTACCTCAGTTATCTTGCACTCATGGAACACTGGCGCAGCGTGCTGCCTGCCACACACTTCATTGAAATTGACTACGAGTCCATTGTGCAGGACATCGAAGGTGAATCCCGACGCATATTGGAGTTTTTAGGTCTGCCCTGGGATCCAGCATGTCTGGCCTTCCACAACACTCAACGCGTCGTACGCACGGCCAGTACCAATCAGGTTCGGCAACCGGTCTACCAGAGCTCAAGTGGTCGCTGGAAGCAACACGCCGAACAACTAGCGCCTTTGCTTGAAGCGTTAGGACACACGGATGCATGACAAACGTTCAAATGAGTGATGTCGTGACACAAGCCACTCTCGAACAGTTGATCAGCGAGATCCAGCAGCTCATCGCACAAGGTGCGCTTGAGCAAGCCGAAGCTGTCTTGCGGCCTCTGCTTGCCTCAGGCAGCGGACCCATTCCATTATGGCGTCTGCTTGTGCAGGCGATTCGCCCTCAGGGGAAAATTACCGAAACGCGCAATATTCAGGAAATGCTCGTCAACCATTTTCCGGGGGACTTGTCCGAGCGCTTCAATTTGGCTGAAACCTTATTGCTGTCAGGTGAGTTTAAAAGAGGCTGGCGCGAATATCGTCACCGCTATAGCCTGCAACACACCAAAATCATTGAACGCAAAGTCCAGATGCCACGCTGGGCAGGCCAAGCCATACCGGGCCGTACGCTATTGATTCATGACGAACAAGGTTACGGGGATACGTTTCAGTTCCTGCGTCTTGTTAAAGCGGCTCAGGTCAGCAGCGGCGCTCGCATCATTCTTGAAATCAACCAGGACAGCCTGTCCATTGTGCAACGCAGTCTGGGGCATGTCGTGGATCAGATCATCTCCAAAGGCCATCTGCCCGGACATTTTGATGTGCATTGCGAGATGATGAGTTTGCCCAATGCACTCGGACTGACGCGGGACGATCTGCCGGGAGAAATCCCCTACCTCACACCAGATCCTGCGCGACTGGCACACTGGCAAGCACGTTTATCGAAACTGCCCAGACCGTTGGTCGCGCTATGCTGGGCAGGACGCCCGACTCATATGAACGATGCCAACCGGTCTACCACCCTGGAGACCTTCGCTCCGCTTGCCTTACCTGGGATGTCTTTTATTGCCATTCAAAAAGGACCTGCCGCAGAACAAGCATTGCAGCCTCCTCAAGGGATGTCCCTAATCGGACTAGATGCCGAAATCAAGGATTTCGAAGACACGGCAGCGATACTATCTGTCGTCGACCTGCTGATATCGGTCGACTCTTCACCCGTTCATCTGGCGGGAGCCCTAGGCTGTCCAGTATGGCTCATGCTGCCGATGGTACCTGACTGGCGCTGGTTACTTGAACGTACGGATTCGCCCTGGTATCCAGGACACACTCTCTACCGGCAATCCCAGCGCAGTGACTGGAATAGCGTCATGCAGCGCATGCGTGCCGATCTGATTGCCTTTCAATCAAACGCGCGTCGTTGAACAAAAGGGAGTATTTGTGTTGATTCAGGATTGCCCTCAACCAGATCACCTGGAACGCCTTGAGGCCGAGAGCCTGCACATACTGCGTGAAGTATTCGCCTGCACCGCACATCCCGTTTTACTCTACTCCATCGGTAAAGACAGCTCCGTTTTATTGCATCTGGCGCGCAAAGCGTTTTATCCAGCTGCGCTCCCACTGCCCCTGTTGCATATCGATACTGGCTGGAAGTTCAAAGAAATGATCGCGTTTCGCGATCAGGTCGCAAGTCAGTTTCAACTGGATTTACGTGTCTACACAAATCCACAGGGCCTACAGCAAGACATCGTGCCCTTTGGTCCAAGCGCGTCACACTACACCGATCAAATGAAAACTCAGGCGCTCAAACAAGCCCTTGAACAATTCGGCTTTACTGTGGCCATTGGTGGTGCGCGCCGGGATGAGGAACAGTCACGTGCCAAAGAACGGATTTGCTCCTTTCGTGATGCCAAGCATCGCTGGGACCCAAAAAATCAACGCCCTGAATTGTGGAATCTCTACAACCTCGCGATCAACCCTGACGACAACATGCGTGTGTTCCCACTCTCAAACTGGACCGAGCTCGATATCTGGCGTTACATCGAACGTGAGAAAATATCTGTTGTGCCTCTCTACTTCGCACAGCCCCGGCCGGTTGTTCAACGCAACGGAATATGGCTGATGATCGATGACGACCGCTTTCCTATTGCACCCCAGGAACAGATCCAAACGCGCATGATCAGATTCAGGACCCTGGGCTGTTACCCCCTCACCGGCGCGATCGAATCACAGGCCCAAACCGTGCAGGAGATCATCAGTGAAATGCAAACGACTCAGGTTTCAGAGCGACAGACAAGACTGATCGACCACGATGGTTCGGCCTCAATGGAAATGAAAAAACGCTCGGGGTATTTTTAATGCAACCGTCAACTGAACGCGCGCTCTTAAGATTCATCACCTGCGGCAGCGTGGATGACGGCAAGAGCACATTGATGGGACGCATGCTATTCGATTCCGCGAACGTATACCAGGACCAGATCCAGGCGATGCGTGACAGCAGTCATCAGGCAGGTTTTGATCAAACGCATCCAGACTTTTCTCTACTGCTTGATGGACTCGCGGCAGAGCGAGAGCAAGGCATCACCATCGATGTCGCTTATCGATATTTTGCGACGCCCACACGCAACTTTATCGTGGCCGACACACCCGGCCATACGCAATACACGCGCAACATGTTGAGCGCGGCCTCAACCGCAGACTTGGCTATTGTGCTGGTCGATGCGCGTAAAGGTCTGCTGGCACAAACCCGACGACATACGTTGCTTGTGTCGCTGATGGGAATCAAACAGGTGATTCTGGCCATCAACAAGATGGATCTGGTGTCCTACGACCAGCACGTCTTTGAGCACATCGTCAGTGCGTACCAACAGTTTTCTGCGCGTACGGATATCGAGCAGGTACAGTGCATTCCACTCTCAGGACTGAAGGGTGACAATGTGACCGTGCATAGTGCGAACATGTCATGGTACGAAGGCCCCACATTATTTGAATTACTGAACCAGGCCCCCATCTACCAGACAGCGGCACGCATGCGTGCCGTCAGGTTTCCTGTCCAATGGGTCAACCGCCCACACCAGGACTTCCGTGGGTATGCCGGGACGCTCGAGTCAGGCATGGTCCAGCCGGGTGACACATTGCGCGTACAACCTTCTGGTCATCTCGTACAGGTGGCAACAATCATCCATGGAGAGACGACTCTGACGCACGGTGTCGCAAGCCAGGCATTGACGATCACCTTACTCGAGCATGAGGATATTTCTCGCGGAGATGTACTGGTATCGCCTACGGATGTAGCGCAAGTCGCAGATCAATTCCAGGCAACAGTGATCTGGATGTCCGAAGATGCGCTCTACCCGGGACGCCGATACCAGCTCACACTCGCGACACAAACTACGACGGCGGTCGTCACGCGCATCAAGCATGTTCTTGAACCAGATACCTTTGAAAAACGTGCGGCCAACCACATCAGTCTCAATGAAATTGCCGTATGTAATATTTCAACTGACCAAATGCTTGTATTTGATGCGTTCAAAACGGACCCGGCACTCGGACGATTTATCCTGACAGACCTGACAACCGCCAATACGGTGGCGGCTGGCCTGATTCTGCATACCTTATCGCGCTCCAACAATGTTGTGACGCAAGATTTTGAGATTGACAAACAGGCTCGCGCCCGGCTCAATCAGCAGCGCCCACTATGCATCTGGCTCACCGGACTTTCAGGCTCTGGCAAATCCACAATTGCCAATGCACTTGAAAAACAGCTCTATGCCCAAGGCAAGCGCACCTACATTCTGGATGGAGATAATGTCCGTCAACACTTGAATCGGGATCTTG
>CANBUF010000025.1 GCA_947372575.1 Alcaligenaceae bacterium
AAATGACACGTCTGGCAATGCGTGTAGCCGTCTCAACAGCCAAGCACTAAAAGATTCGCACCAAGCGCTTTTGTTTTAGCCCGTTTTTATTGGTAACTCTATGACATCACTCCAGGACTCCATGCTCGAGATCGGGCAACAAGCCAGACAAGCATCGCGCGCCATGCTGCGCGCAAGTGGCGCACAAAAAGCACAAGCATTGCTTGCCATGGCGCAATCACTGGCCCAAGAGCGTAATGCCCTGCAGATCGCAAATAAGATCGATCTGGACGCGGGACGCGCTCGCAATCTTGAGCCGGCATTGCTTGATCGTCTGACGCTCTCGGATCGCAGCATCGATCTGATGATTGAGGGATTACGCCAGATTGCTGCCATGCCTGATCCAATCGGCAGCCTGACGGCCTCAACCGTACGTCCAAATGGCATGCAGGTCGCACAAATGCGTGTTCCACTTGGTGTCATTGGCATCATTTATGAGTCGCGCCCGAATGTCACGATTGACGCGGCTGCACTTTGCCTGAAATCTGGCAATGCTGCCATCCTGCGTGGTGGCAGTGAAGCCATCCATTCCAATCTCGCGCTTGGCAAAATCGTTCAGGATGGGCTTGCTGGCGCCGGACTGCCTGAACATGCGATCCAGGTCATTGACACCCCTGATCGCGCAGCGGTCGGGCACCTCATTACGATGACCGAGCATATCGACGTCATCATCCCTCGTGGCGGTAAAGGCCTCATTAAACGTCTTGCCGCCGAAGCACGCGTTCCGATGATCAAGCATCTGGATGGCAATTGCCATGTCTATATCGATGATCACGCGGATCTCGATCAGGCAGCACGGATTGCTTTTAATGCAAAAACCTATCGCTACGGTGTCTGTGGCGCCATGGAGACCCTGCTTGTCCATGCCGCAGTTGCTAAAGCGGTTCTACCTGAACTTGCAGCCTCCTTTATTGGCCATGGTGTCGAACTCAGAGGCTGTGAGCGCGTACAAAAAATTGTGCCCGCTGCCCTGGCTGCGACCGATGAGGACTGGGGAACTGAGTACCTGGGCCCTGTGCTCGCAATCAAAATCGTAGATTCAATTGATGCCGCGATCGCGCATATTGGACGCTGGGGCTCAGGACATACTGATTCAATCGTGACGCAACACATTGCCAGCGCGCAACAGTTTCAGCGCGAGGTTGATTCAAGCTCCGTCTTTGTCAATCTGCCAACCTGTTTTGCAGATGGTTTTGAATACGGACTCGGCGCAGAAATCGGTATTTCGACCAACCGACTCCATGCCCGCGGTCCTGTCGGACTCGAAGGTCTGACAACCCTCAAATGGGTGTTGCAGGGCAACGGTCAAACACGAGGCTAATACACATGCTCTGGATTAAGACCTTTCATATTGTGTTTATCGCTTCGTGGTTTGCGGGTCTGTTCTACCTGCCCAGAATTTTTGTCAATCTGGCCCAGGAACCTGATCCAGCGGTGCAAAAAGTCCTGCTCGGAATGGCCCGTCGCCTCTATCGTTTTATGACGATCCTGGCCGTGCCGGCTGTGGCGCTCGGCTTATGGTTATTTGTTGTCTATGGCATTGGCAAAGGCCCGGGTAATGGATGGATGCACGCCAAACTGGGGCTCGTCGTCCTGATCGCAGGCTACCACCATGGCTGTGGCAGATTGATAAAAAAATTCGAGCGCGGTGCCAATACACGCTCACATATTTTCTACCGCTGGTTCAACGAAATCCCCGTGTTGATGCTGGTTGCTGTGACGGCGCTTGTTGTCGTCAAGCCTTTTTAATGGATTCACATGTCTGAGCAGGATTCAGGTCGCAAGACCTTGACGATTAAAAAACGCACTCAACCGACCGAGCGCTCTTCCACTGAAGAAAAACCCCGCACGCGTATCGGGGCGCGTGCGCGTCAGGTCGCACAACTCAAGAGAACCAAAGATCAGGTTGCCCGCAAGGCCGAAAGTGCGAATCCGGCAGCCCCGCGTTCACAGGAATCTTCTTTTGCAGACCGCCCCCGGCGCAATGCAGCAGAGGGTCCACGTACACCGCGAACAGGGAGCAGTGACCCCCGACGCACAACACGCCAACCCACGGCACGTCCGCCCTCCTCCAAGGGTGTGCAATCCAAAAACGCCAGACCTCCTGCCCGCAGCCATGAGGATCAGCATCCGCGTCCTGTGCAGCCAAGACAAACTGAGCACATGGATATTACAAGCTGGGACGATCTGCTCGAGGCTGAGGAGCACGGACAAACTGCAGAGCCACTAGAACAGGCCACCGCTCCGACGCATGAACGAGATGATCGTCCTGCCAGGGCCGCTTCTGCCCATGATACGCACGCGCACAGGCAGCCCCGTGAGCGCAACCCTGCACCACGCATCATTCACGATGCCGAGATCTTTGCTGCGTTTGCCCCCTGTCCGATGGGGCTTGAAGAAGCCCTGGCAGCAGAGCTTGCCGCACTCGGCTTTGAACAGGTCCAGCCCACGCGTGCAGGATGTCACTTTGAAGCGGACTGGTGGGGGGTGCAGCGCGCCAATCTCTATTCGCGCATAGCAACCAGGATACTGGTCAGACTGGGTCAGGCACCGGTACAGCGTGAAGACGACATTCTCGAATTAGCCCAGTCCATTGAATGGGAACGCTGGTTTGGTCCGGAACATACCCTACGGGTCGACACCTCGGCGGTCAGAAGTCCGATGCAAAGTTTGCAATATTGCAACCTGCGTGCCAAGGATGGAATTTGTGACCGTTTGCGGGACCGTGAAGGAGCCAGACCTTCTATTGACACCGTTCGCCCGGATGCCCGCGTCCACCTGTTTTTGTCCGAAGACACCGCAACGCTCTATCTCGACACCTCAGGTGAATCGCTTTTCAAGCGCGGCTGGCGCCTGGACAAAGGCGATGCGCCCTTGCGTGAAAACCTCGCTGCGGGCTTGCTGGCCTTATCTGGCTGGGACCCTGCGGGTGCATTGCTAGACCCTTTTTGTGGCAGTGGCACGATCTTGATCGAGGCGGCCTGGATCGCGCTCGGCGTGCCACCCGGCATCACCCGCCCCTTTGGCTTTGAACGCCTGCGCGATCACCAGCCTCGTCGCTGGGAAGACCTCAAGGAAGAGGCGCGAGCGAACATCTTGCCGGAGCTCGAAGCACCGCTGGTTGGAATCGACGCGGATCCTGAGGCAATCGAGGCCGCCCGTCGCAATGCTGAACGGGCATTCCTGACTGAAGACACGATTCATTTTGAACTGGGTGATGCACGCGATGCTGTGGCACCTGCTGCGAGCGGCTGGATTCTGACAAACCCACCTTATGGGGAACGACTGGACGAAGAAGATCTGGAATTCTGGCGCGAATGGTCCTCGAACCTGAAGAAAGAGTTTGCGGGCTGGCAAGTCAATGTCATTACGTCTGATCTGGATTTACCCAAGCACTTGCGACTAAAAGCCAATCGCCGCACCCCAATATTCAATGGTGCGCTTGATTGTCGACTGTTTAATTTTGAGTTGGTGGCAGATAGTTATCGTTCTTAAAGCGTTGCCGCAACGCAACAACTACTGCGATTCAAGGTGACTTTGTGTGAATTAAGGGTATTCCCTAATGCTTGACTTGCATTGCCAAGGGTTTTCCCTAATAATAGGGTTATCCCTAACAAGCACAGGAAATACCATGAAAATCACGAACACCACACGCATGACCGATACTCTTGAGCGCGAGCTCCTCGCCCACGCGATGGAAGAACAGTTCCGTCCTCACCCACTGCGCGCAGTTGGCAAGCTGTTCAACGGCCTGGTTTCATTCCGCGCTGTGGCACGTGCCAAGACTTCAATGGGTCAAATGATCTAAAGCTCAGGGACGGGCGAGTGGTGGATAAAAATGCGGGATAATACCCGCCATGAAGACATCCTCTGTGCCCATGAGCCTTTCCCCCACCGACGCGCCCGCAGCACCGCGGGCGCGTCGTTTTGCTTCAATGATGTACGAGGGCGTGCTGCTCTTTGCTGTAGTTTTTATAGCCGACTACCTGTTTGACACGCTCACACAGAGCAGACATGCACTGATGTGGCGCCACACCAGACAAGTCTGGTTATTTATCGCGATTGGTCTTTACTTTATCTCTTGCTGGATACGCAGCGGCCAGACCTTACCTATGAAAGCCTGGAATATCCGTTTGCAAAGTCTGGCGGGTATGCGTCCACGGCTGAGTCAGCTATTGCTTCGCTATGCTCTGATGTGGGTCTTACCGGCCATCGGCGCGTTGATCGTCTGGGGGTTGGCGACAGTCACCCAGTGGCCCTCTATGCTCATGTTTATCGTTGGGGCGCCTTTTCTCGTGTTTATTCCTACCTGGTTGACGCCAGATCAACAGTTTTTACACGACTGGATCGCCGGGACTCGCCTGGTGACGACCCGTAAAAACCCTTAAATGTTGTTTTCTGACACAGTTGCTTGTTGCGCTGGAGGCATTCGTGAGCGATGCTAGAGCTATCCAAAGCTAAAACAATCCTCAGGGCATGATTGACCAATATCAGTCGTTGTATGAATCCTTTCGCTGGCAAGTACCCGCCCACTTTAATATCGGGCAGGAGTGCTGTCACCGCTGGGCCAACAGCTCGGCAGATGCCAGGCGTATCGCTCTGTTTTTTGAGAATGAGCAGGGCCAAAGAGAAGTCTGGACCTACGAACGCCTTGCGTCTACAGCCAACCAACTGGCAAACGGCTTTATTCGCATGGGCGTCAAGCCCGGCGACCGTATTGCACTGATTCTGGGTCAGCGACCCGAAACCGTCGTGGCACACATTGCCATCTAGAGCGTGGGAGCGGTTGCACTCCCTTTATCAAACCTGTTTGGTCCCGAGGCGCTTGAGCAGCGCTTACGTGATGCGCAAGCGCGTGTTGCTATTTTTGACAATATTTCTTCAAAAAGCGTCCTAAGTACGGTTAACCGCTGCCAACATCTGAAGCAACTGATTGGCATCGAAGTTGAAGATCACCGCGTCATGCACTGGCGCACCCTGCTCATGCGCCAGCCGATTACGTTCAAGGCAGTCACAACAAAAGCCTCAGACCCGGCAATATTGCTCTATACCTCTGGTACCACCGGTGCGCCAAAAGGCGCGCTATTGCCACACTCTGTATTACTCGGTAATTTGCCAGGCTTTGTCGCCTCGCAAAACTGGTTCCCTCAGCCAGGGGATGTGTTCTGGTCACCTGCGGACTGGTCATGGACCGGAGGGCTGATGGATGCCTTGCTACCCACACTCTATTTTGGTCAGTCAATCGTGGGGACGCAGGGACGCTTCAAGCCCGAACGGGCTTTTGAAATCCTGGAGCGCTACCGGGTGACCAACACCTTCTTGTTCCCAACGGCTCTCAAGCTAATGATGAAAGAGGTCCCTGAGCCTGCGGCACGCTACAAACTCGCTTTACGCTGCATCATGAGTGCAGGAGAAAACGTCGGTGAAACAGTATTTGACTGGTGCCAGAAAGCACTGGGGATTACGCCGAACGAGATGTTTGGCCAGACAGAAATGAACTACCTGGTGGGGAACAGCCACCTCAAATGGCCTGCACGCGCAGGCAGCATGGGCAAGCCCTACCCTGGTCACCGGGTTGCCATCATCGACGAAGCGGGTCTACCTGTCAAAACAGGTGAAATTGGCGAAATCGCATTGAATCGCCATGATATCCATGAGCATCCAGACCCGATTCTATTCCTGGGGTACTGGAATCAACCCGAAGCGACCGCTGCGAAATTCACTGAAAACTGGTGTCGCACAGGTGATTTGGCGCATGCAGATCAAGATGGTTACTACTGGTATGCCGGACGAGCTGACGATGTATTCAAATCCTCTGGTTATCGGATCGGTCCGGGCGAAATCGAAAATTGCCTGCTCGATCACCCTGCTGTGGCCAATGTAGCTGTTGTGCCCAAGCCTGATCGCGAACGTGGAGCAGTCGTCAAGGCCTTTGTGGTCCTGACACCAGCCTATAGCAAGCTTGACACGGCCCTCACCACTGAAGCGCTGCAGGAGCACGTCAAAATGCGTCTCGCCTCTTACGAATATCCAAAAGAAATCGAATACATCGAGGCATTACCCATGACCACGACGGGCAAGATCCAGCGTCGGGTCTTGCGTCAGCTTGAGCTGGGCCGAGCCAGCGGCTCGGTCGAGCACACCCCATTGAAGACCAAGTAAACTGTCTGTTCTTTCAACAGACTCTAAGTGCAGCGCACCATGGCGATTTATCAACTAGGCGATCTGGTTCCACAGATTGATCCAGACGCGTTTATTTTTGATTCAGCAGACATTATCGGCGACGTGCTCATTGAGGCGTATGCGAGTATCTGGGCCAATGTCAGCATCCGGGGTGACAACACCCGCATCCATATCGGACACCACTCGAATGTACAGGAAGGCAGCGTCCTGCACTCTGATGCCGGCGGTTCACTCGTGATCGAAGACCATGTGACGATCGGCCATCAGGCCATGCTGCATGGTTGCACCATCGGCACAGGCTCTCTGGTCGGGATGCAGGCGATCGTATTGAATAACGCGAAAATTGGACGCAATTGTCTGATCGGTGCGGGCGCGATTGTGCCTGAGGGTCGTGAAATTCCGGATGGCAGCCTTGTCATCGGTGTCGGCAAAGTCGTGCGCACACTGTCCGAAGAAGAAATCCTGAACATTCGTAGCAATATCGAAAACTACGCGAGCCGTGGGCAAATGTACCGCAAACAACTCAAGCGTATCACCGTCTGACATGCAAGATTATCTAAAAAAGTTTTTGCTCGAAGACCGCAGTGTTCGAATTGAGTCGGTGCGCATCAGCGAGACCTGGGAAACTGCCCAGACGCACCACCAGTACCCTGCCGTAGTAGCCAGTCTACTGGGCGAGCTGGTTGCTGCCTCGACGCTGCTGGCTGCAAACCTGAAATTCGATGGTTCCTTACTGCTCCAGCTGCAAGGCGATGGCGCGATCGCGTTGATGGTAGTTGAATGTCGTGCAGACATGAGTCTGCGGGCGACGGTGAAGTTACGCGAACGTCCGATTGTGCCCGGCGATAATTTGCAGTCCCTCCTCAATCCTGGCGGGACCGCCAAGTTCATCGTGGTACTCGATCCACCAAAAGACACGCCTGGTCGCCAGGCGTATCAGGGTATTGTCCCGCTTGAGGGCGAAACGATTGCCCAGGCGCTCGAAGAGTACATGCTGCGTTCAGAACAACTCCACACACGCATCTGGCTTGCCGCTGACCAAAATTATTGCGCGGGCTTACTGTTGCAGCGCCTGCCTTTGCAAGGCGGGTTGAACCAGGCAGAGACTGATGCGGCCGAAGAATCATGGAATCGTGCACTGCACCTCGCCCAGACACTCAAGCCAGACGAGATGCTGCATACCGCTCAGGACACGTTGATACATCGATTATTCTGGGAAGAAACCTTACTGGCATTTGAACCTCGCCAAGTGACCTGGAAATGTTCATGTACCCGCGCGCGCGTGGCGGATATGTTGCGCATGTTGGGTCAGCCTGAAATCGAAAGCATTTTGCTCGAACAAGGTAAAGTCGAAGTCGCTTGTGAGTTTTGTGGCAAGCCCTACCTCTTTGATGCAATCGATACGGATGGATTGTTCCAACCAATCACCGCAACAGGCAGCAAGTCACTGCATTAGCTTCTTTAGCTTCTTTAGCTTCTTTAGCTTCGTTGGCTTCTTTAGCTTCGTTGGCGTCTCTGGCTGCATGAGCTGCATGAATTTTTAACTTCATTAATTTGACTGGTAAAACCCTGATCGAGCCGATCAGGGTTTAATATCAATTGGCAAACATAATTGATAACCCACGCCCCACACCGCGCGCAAGGCGGGGTCGGCATTCTCTTGCATCACACTAGAAATTTTTTTACGTAACCTGCTGACAAGGCTTTCGAGGGCCCGCTTACCTATATCCTCAGTCTCCTGTCGCTGGTTCAGCAACTGACAAATCATCTCGGTTTCGAGCGTATGTCCTGGGGCCTGAATCAGAGCAACCAGCAAAACTTTTTCACTATTTGTCAGCATCACCTTCTGCTGAGGCAACAAGCCTGTCAAGGAGCGTTCCTGCAGGTTAATAGACCAGGATGCAGGGGTCTGTGTACGCAGCACGCGACGGTGCAAACTCAACAAGGTCGAGGTCAGCTCCTCGGGTGAAATCGGTTTGGATAAATATATATCCGCCCCCGCCTCGTACCCTTTTAACCGGTCAGGCAAACTGGTCCGTGCTGTCAGCATCACGATCCCCATGGCCGGAATACTCTGACGGATTCTTTGTGCGATTGATACTCCATCTTCACCAGGTAGCGTGAGATCGAGTACTAGCGCATCAATCGGTTCTGTTGTCAGGAGCTCATCCAGCGATTTACCATTACTCACGGCAAAAACAATAAAGCCGACCTGTTTGAGGTGAAAATGAATTTCCTTTCTGAGTAGAGGATCGTCTTCAATCAAAGCGATGCGCATTTGTTCGACAGTCGCACTCATACTGGCAGCCTCACCACAAAACGGACAAGATTATTTTGATTGTCATACTCAACAGACCCACCCAGCAATTGACACACAGACCGAATCAGATACAACCCTAATCCCGTACCGGTAATGTTGTGGGCATAGGTACTACGGTAATAGCGGGTAAACAACTGATCAGCATCGGGCACACCACTCTGCCCGGCATGGTTCTCAACCTTTAATATCAAATATTGCTTTGAAAAATTGAGCTGTACATTATCGCCAAGTGAGATACTCACAAAAATATCACTCGTCCGGTGCGAATATTTCAGGGCGTTGTCGATCAAATTAGTTGCGATCATTGAAAAGAGCTGAGGATCCAGCTGGACGATTAAATTATCGGGTAAATTTAAACGTAACCGACTCCGATTCTCACGCACAATAGGCATATCGAGCACCAGCGTTTCGACATCGACGTAGTCCAGTCTGATGGAAAATCTCTTTTGATCCATCTGGTCGACCTGGATACAGCGCTCCAATACACCATCCATACTGATGATGGCTTGAGCAATACTTTGCAAGCGATCTTCACCACTTTCGCGGTCAAAGTTAGTGGGTGCAGAAACGAGTCGCGACAATGAACCTGCAGCCATACGCAATGTCGCCAGCGGATTTTTAAGCTCATGGGTCAACATGTCAATCAGCATACTGCGCTCAGCCAATTGCTGAAGTTTGAATTGATTTTTGGCCCGCAGAACGTCCACTTCGGCCAGAGTTTTTTCAAGTGTGAGGCGCTGAATTTTTGTGCTTTTCAACACAAAAATAAACATGATGATGCCAGAGACAAAGGCACCGAGTTGTGCTGGCGTTGTATAAAAATTACTTTGGAGAATTCTAAACACTCCAAACTGATCGGCCCAGACGAGAATCGCGGCACATGAAAATCCAAAGATCAGCAAGCGTTTAAGATCAGGGCCCATTTTTTTTGTTCTCAACGCAACATAAATCAATACGATTGGCAACATCGCGAGAATAAACATATCAATCAGCAGGGTGATTCGCCAGACATAACCAAGCAACACACACAACAACATCAGCACAAAATAAGCCATCGTGATGAATGCCGTCACTCGATACCAGCGCGGAGCAAAAAATTGATTGATCAAGGCATAAGAAAATATAACGATGGTCAGGTAACGTAAGTTCAGAGATATATTAAATATCAGAATATCAAGTTCTGGTGCATCATAAAAAAAGATCCTCGCAAGCGTCCCCAAACTCGACAGCGAAAAAAGTAGTGATGAAACTTGAGAAAGGACAAACGTCCCCATCACGGGGTCTTTTGATTTTATATATTGGGCCGTTGACCAAAAGATGATGACGACCGCAATACCCAGCATCGCACCAATCAATTTGTTCTGATCTGTTGATAAGCTATAGGCCTCGTTGATCGTCATCATCAGAGACGTCATGTAGTAGCCATTCGTAGTTTCTAATCTGACATAAAAGTCAGAAGTCTCACCCGTTGGAGGAACTGCAACATTGAAACAATAGAGATATTCGGGACATTGTTTATTGAAAAATGGATAGCGACTGCCCCCACGCTGGACGATCCAGTCATCACCCTTTTTTTCATAAAACGCAATATCGTAAAGAAAGTGTGGCCCTAGTCGTACTTCAAGCCTGGAATTCCCAGCAGGACGAATGGACTTGGAGATATCTTCGGGCCCCCGGACAGTCAGGCGTATCCAGCGCACAGTTTTTTTTAGGCTACGGTTCAGTGTTTGTGTAAAAGGGCGATAGTCTGCACGCGTCGCTTCAGTAATATCCACCGTGCCTGTCTGGTCAACAAAAAGGCCACGGTCAACAATCAAATTCTCAGAAGTCGCCGCGAGGGCATTGGCACTGAATAGAACAGCGCTAGCCAAGATCAGATACCGAAACATCGCGCGGAGATCGGCTACGTTGGCGGACTTACCTATTATTGTCAGGAAACAAAGTAGAAACATGTAACAAAGCATAGCAGCTCGCTCATCACCCCGCGGTGGGGAGATGAGGTTTTAAGAGCTTTGGACAGATCTTGACGGGTAAGCGCTTTGGACAAATCTTGCAGGGTAAACGTTATTCGGCAGCGGTATGTTCAGCTAAATATTGCACGGCACGCCGCACGCCCTGCCCTCCAACTGCAATTCCAAGCGTTTCCATCGCAGCCTCGACGCCGCCTAGCGCACCGAGAATCATGGCGGAGTTCAAATCTCCAAGATGCCCGATTCGGAAGACACGTCCTGCAAACTGTCCAAGGCCACCCGCAACCAAGACCTGGAATTGTTCGCGCGCGATTGTACGCAGGCGTTCAGGATTGAGCCCAGGGGCGACCAGAATCGTGGTGACAGAGACTGAACGTGCTTCGGGGACACGACATAAAAACTGTACGCTGCCCTCTTCGGACCAGGCCTGAACGGCGGCTTGGACTGCACCTGCGAGCAACTGATGGCGTGCAAGCACGCGATCGATCCCTTCTTTTTCGATCAGTCCAAAGGCAGCTTGCATCCCCATCAACAAGTTCTGGGGGGGTGTGCCACAAAACTTTTTGTAAGAAAACTCACTCTTGCGTAATCTCCAGTCCCAGTAAAACCTTGGTGTGGGGTTCTGGTTACAAACTTCCATCGCACGTTCATCTGCAGCGCAGAATCCAATGCCGGGTGGCGTCATCAAACCTTTTTGTGAAGCGCCAATCACAGCATTGACACCCCAGGCATCCATATCAAAACGAGTCGCGCCGAGCGAGGCCACAACATCCACAACAAACAAGGCAGGATGTCCAGTCAGATCGATCGCGCGACGGATGGCTGGAATGTCACTGGTGGTGCTGCTTGCAGTGTCCGTGTGCACAGCAAAGACCGCTGCGATTTCATTCTTGGTGTCCGCACGCAACACTTGCTCAATGGCATCGACATCGATCGGATAGCCTTCCTGGTAAGGTGTGCGCACAACATGTGCACCCATTGCATCAGCCAGCAATGCCCACGAATCCGAAAAATGACCGGTACCTGCGATTAGGACCTTTTGTCCGGGCGCAATCAGGTTCACAGTCATCGATTCCCAG
>CANBUF010000026.1 GCA_947372575.1 Alcaligenaceae bacterium
AACTGCGTTTTCAGCATCTCCCACCAGGCTTGTGCTGCGGCCGGGATCGCGGTCTGTGAATCGCTTTCAGTAGCGGCTTGTGTAGCAGGCTCTGGTGCGTCTTGCGTGGCTGCGGGCGGCTCTGTTTGCCTGCTCTCTTGTGCCGCTGCTTGAGGAGCTGGTGGTGCCTGAGAAAACGCGGACGCAAATGACGTAGTCCCTTCGGTACGGGACTGGGGCTGCAAACCGAGCATCACTTCCAAAGCAGAAGGCCCCTCGGAGCCAGAGGCATTCGCTGCACCCATCGAGGAAGCAAATGAACGCAACGTCGCAATGGTCGCTAACTGCACTTCCATGCCTTGAATCGTACTGCTCAACATCGATAAGTTTAGTTTTAACCAGTTTTCGACGGTTTTTAACTCTGAAATTCGTCGTTCCAGATCCTCAGGATTCATGGGAGGACTAATTGGCAGACCCGCGGCAAAACCGCCGGCACTGGTCAAGCCTGCAAAGGCTTGACGCATCATTTCCATACTTGCAAGCAACGGATTAGAGGCCTGCTCGCCTGTCTGGCCCATTCCTGGCAAAACAAACGGATTAGTAGGCGATACGCTCATAATGAATCCTTTCAGTGAACCGCTCGACGGGGAGATCCCGGAATCTTCCCAGATATTACCCGTATCGGGCAAATACCTGTGTATTACTGTGTATTGATATAGACGCTTTCTATCGAGTATCTAGCCTGAATACCCAATATTCTGGGACAATGAGAGATGCAAAGTATGATCACCCTCCCCGAAATCGAGTCAGCGATTAATTTCTGGCGCCAACGCAGTCCTTCCGTAGGCGAAGAATTACGCCTGTGCAAAGAAGCTTCTTCACTGGCCACTCCCTATGCGCTCATGATTATCGAGCGTCGCAGCCATTACCCGCTTGCAGAACTGTCCGAAACAGCCCGTGGTGCCATCCAGACATGGCGAGAATCACAACATTGACTTGAGCATTACCCTCGCGCGAGCAAGCCAGGCACATGACCATGCTCTGGCTGCAACTCACGCCGGCAGGTTTAACGCAATAGTGTCCTGATGTCCTCGGCGATCACTGCAGCACCCACATTGTTCGCAAGCAGCACACGTGCCTCGCCTTTGGGGTCGATCAGATAAAAGCTTGCGCTGTGATCCATGTTGTATCCACCATTGGCAGTCGGTGCCTTGGCATAAAACGCCTTGAAGGAAGCAGCGGCCTCTTTAATCTGTGACGGCGTCCCTGTCAAACCTAAAAATCTCGGATCAAATCCTGAAACGTAGGGGCGCAAGACCTCTGGCGTATCGCGCTCGGGATCAACAGAAATCAGCAGTACCTGAACGCGCGCAGCATCGGCACCCAGCAGGGCCATCACCTGCGCGAGCTCAGCCAGTGAAGTCGGACATACATCCGGGCACTGGGTAAAGCCGAATAAGACCAGCACCACTTTGCCTGCAAAACTCTGCAAGGTATAGGTTTTGCCATCCATGCCTGTCAAAGTCCAGCCCTGGCCAATTTTTGTACCTGAGATGTCACTGCCCTTGAAGCTCGGCGCCGAGTCACCACACGCGGTCAAGAGCGAGCTCGTGCTCAACGCCAGGCCTACAGCCAGCAGAAGACGACGCGAGGGACTGAGGGGGGGTATTTTGCGCAGCATCCGTTATCAGCGCCCAACAATCAGCCAGTGATCGATCAAGAGCGCGGCAAACAGCAGTGACAGATACAAAATCGAAAACCGGAATAGTTTGCGAGACAGTTCATCGCTGTATTCCTTATATAGACGCCAGGCATACATCACAAACAGCCCGCCCAGCACAAGTGCCGCGATCAGGTAGAGCCAGCCGTTCATTCCCAGAATGTAAGGCATCACTGTCGTTGCGACCAGTGCAATGCTATAGAGCAGAATATGCAAACGTGTAAATTGCTGGCCGTGTGTGACCGGCAGCATGGGCAATCCTGCACGCGCATAATCGTTGCTGCGGTAGAGTGCGAGCGCCCAAAAGTGCGGCGGTGTCCAGATAAAAATAATCAATACCAGCAGCCACGCCTCAGCAGGAACCGTGTCAGCAATGGCTGCCCAGCCGAGAGCTGGAGGCATCGCACCAGATAAGCCACCGATGACGATGTTTTGGGGCGTACGTGGCTTCAGTACGATGGTGTAGATCACTGCATAACCAATAAAGGTCGCAAAAGTCAGCCACATGGTAAGCGGGTTGACCCATCGATACAGGACAAGCATTCCAAGGCCGCCAAGCAACCCCGACAAACTCAGTACCTGTGTATTTGAAATACTGCCTTGTGCGGTTGCGCGCCTGGCTGTGCGCAACATCCGGGCATCAATTTGTTGTTCAATCAGGCAATTGATTGCAAAGGCCGCAGCAGCTAGCAACCAGATGCCAATCGTCGCAGCGGCCACCCGCTGCATATCAGGCAGACCTGGCGTCGCCAGGAACATCCCGATAACAGCACAAAATACAGCGAGTTGCGTGACGCGCGGTTTGGTGAGCACCAAATACTGGCGCAACAAACCTGGAGGAGAAGCAGCAAGACTAGACATGGTTTTCTATTTTAGGCAATCTATTGTGATTGTACTGATAAGCCGTGGTGCCGCGTATGACCTGCACCACCGAGCCTGACAAGTAAGGTGACCGTGGTCAGTACCAGACCTGCAGCACCGCCATTATGAAGCACTGCAATTAACAGCGGCCACTGAAAGAAAATCGTAGTCAGTCCTGTCAGTAATTGTGCAGCGAGTAATAGCAACACCAAACTCGCCGGACCACGCAAACCCTGGACAGAGCGCAGTTTAGAGCCCAGCACGCCCAAATAAATGAAAACTACGAAAGCAAAATTACGATGTACCCAGTGAATTGCCGTCAACGCAGGCTGCGAAATCATCTCGCCGCCAGGCATTTCACCTAAGCCCCGGATCAGGGAGTATCCATTACCTGGATCCATCTCAGGCCACCAGCTACCATGACATGTCGGAAAATCCATACACGCAAGCGCAGCATAGTTCGTACTGACCCAGCCTCCCAGCGCAATTTGGATCAACAACAATGCAAGCCCACCTCCTGCCCAGGGCAGGTAACGGATTGCCACTGCCGGCACAACCAGATGCTGGCGCTCACGTGCCGCCAGCCAGGTCATCAGTGCAAGTAACAACATCCCGCCCAGTAAATGGCCAGTCACCACGGCAGGCATCAACTGATGCGTCACGGTCCAGGCCCCAAAAGCTCCCTGTATACAGACCGCGATGAGTGCGACGCAAGCCAGGACAGGTGACTGTCCGATTAGTTTGCGATGCCGCCAGGACATCCAGCAAATACAAATAATCAGTAATCCAAGCAGCGAGCCCACGTACCGGTGCACCATCTCGATCCAGGCTTTGTGCAGGGTGACTGGACCTTCAGGCATCACCTGCACTGCAGCATGAATGGACTGCATCGCACCAATCGGTGATGCATTGCCATAGCAGCCCGGCCAGTCAGGACAACCCAGTCCTGAATCCGTCAGTCTGACAAATGCGCCAAACATAATCAGGTCAAGTGTCAGGAACCAGGTTAAAAATAAAATTCTTCGGTATCGTGCAAGAATCCTGTCGTTCATCATGCTCAGCCGATTCTGGAGTTATAGACAAGCTTGCTGATATCCTTGCGGACACTTTCGGGATCGGAATCAGGTGGATACTGCATAATTAAATTGCCCAGTGGATCAATTATCCACATTGGAACCGCCAGTGCGTCTTTCACATCGCCAGCTTGCACATTTGTCGTTGTCAGAAACTGACTCAACTGCTCGGGGCTGACCCGCACCATCGTCGTCCCTTTATACGCTTCCAGCACTTTTTCTGGGACGGGTGCGTCATCAGTAATAAACCAGACGCGTGCAAGACGCTCGACATTCTTACCCTGACTGGCATGTGAGTTACGCAGTATAAATAGCTTGCGTGCGCAGGATTCTGGGCACGCAGCCTGATCCGCCGCTACCAGCAACCATTTGCCCTTAAGCGAGTTCAAATCAAAGGGCTTGCCATCCAGAGTCTTCAGTTTAAGGGCTTCTGCGCTTGGAATCGGACGCTGAGGCTCGACGAGGGAGCCATAATTCACACTCCCCTCAGGACGCCACTGTGGATTGAAATACACGAGGACTGCGGCAATGACGGGAGCCAGGCTCATCAGGAATATGAGGACAAGTGGCGTTCTTGACCGAGGCTTCGAAACTGTTGGTACGACTGCAGGTTGATTCACGTTGCTTCCATCTTATTCAAAAATTTGGTGTATTTCTTTCGTTATCGCATCACGTGCGAGCGGCACACGCTTGAGAGCATCTGCATAATCGGCTCAGACGCTGTTAGACGTCGACGGCGCTCGGCGCCGGCCTCGCCAAAGCCGCCATAACAAGCCCAGCCAAATCGCAACCGCAATGCCTGCAAATCCAAACCACTGCATGGCATAGCCGATATTTTTATCTGCATCGAGCGAAGGTTCTGGCCAAATACGCTTGAGCCCATCATTGACCTCATTATTTTGCATGAGTACGACAGGGAGTAACTGTAATCCTGTTTGTGCACCGAGGGCTGAAAGGTCTACATTTTGTAGGCGTATCAGTTTATCTAGCTGTTCGCTTTGTCCTGTCGCCTCATTTTTTTCTGGCCAGCCTTCTGGAAATCCTTTTTCTGCGTGGTTGCTCCCAGTCCAGACCTCGAATAATCTGGGTACATGCTGCGATAGCTCACCACGGATCAGCTGCGCGGTCTGTGGCGTTTGTATTTTTGGTGAGAGTTCCTGGCCAATCGGTCTCGCGAACCAGCCTCTTAACACTAGCACGGCCTTTCCATCCGCAAGCATCAAGGGTGTCGCTAGCCATAAACCGGGTCGACCATCCAGGTTGCGGTTGTCAAGCAAGAAGCTGAATTCTGGCCGCCAGACACCCTCAGCCTGGGCTGGGCGCCACGCCTGCAACTGTTCGGCTGGAGTCTGCCCACTTAAAAGCACTGGATCTCCCGCACGGCCTTTTTCGATTGCTGCAGAGATTGCCTGACGTTCGGCAGCGCGAGATAGTTGCCAACGGCCAAGAAATACGAAACCAATCGCCGCTGTTGCTAACAACACCAAAGCAACGATATTTAGCTTACTTACTCGGTTTGCTGCCATGTCTGCGATAATTCCATTTTTAGGCGGGAGGCCTTATGCGTATTGTAGTTGGACTGGCTTTCATCATCATCCTGGGTAGCCTTGCTTCAGCATTGTTTTATCTGATGCGTGACAAAGGCACCTCAAATAAAACTGTGAATGCACTGACTGTGCGGATTGGCCTGTCTGTTGCGCTTTTCTTATTTTTATTATTCGCGAACTGGATGGGTTGGATACAAAGCACGGGTATCCATTAAATGTACTGATTCGCATGGCTACGGAGCCAGTATTACCGTTGAAGTTCACGTCTTTCGGGTCAACTCACTAACGGCTTGCCAAACCCTTTACAGTCCGAGCAATGTTGTGCCGCCCTATTCTGGACACGCCATTAAAAAAGGCCGGCAAGGCCGGCCTTTTTACGATCTGATCCTTGATGTACTTGTTAGAACCAGTACACGAACAAATACAAACCGAGCCATACTACGTCGACAAAGTGCCAATACCAGGCGGCACCTTCAAAACCAAAATGATTGTCGGCTGTGAAATGCCCTTTCAACAAACGAATGAGTACAACTGTCAACATGGTGGCACCCATAATGACGTGGAAACCGTGAAAGCCAGTCAACATGAAAAACAGTGAGCCATAGGCGCCTGAACTGAACTTAAGGTTTAACTCATGGTAAGCGTGGTAGTACTCAGTCGCCTGACAGGCAACGAAGATAAAACCAAGAACAATCGTTGCAAACAACCAGAACTTTGCTGAACCACGATGATTGTCGCGCAAGGCATGATGCGAAATCGTGAGCGTGACACCTGATGTCAGCAGTAACGCCGTATTGATCGTTGGGAGCCAGAAAGGCCCCATCGTCTGGAATACCTCGACGACACCTGCAGGTCCCGTATTCGGCCAGACCGCCACGAACGTTGGCCAGAGCAGCAATTTGTGATCAAGATCGCCTAACCAGGGTGTTGTGATGGTCCGCGTGTACCAGAGCGCACCAAAGAATGCAGCGAAAAACATGACTTCGGAGAAAATGAACCAGCTCATGCTCCAGCGATAGGAGACATCCACGCGCTTGCTGTTCAAACCTGTTTCTTCTTCGTGGATGGCATCACCAAACCAGAAGTACAGCACGGCAATCAAACCAAGCAAACCGGCAAACACGGCCCATTTGCCAAGATCAATGCCATTGACCCATGCTGAAGCACCCAACATGATGGTCAGCAGCGCAATACTTGCGCGTACCGGATGTGCCGAATCGTTGGGCACGTAGTAATAGGGTGCTTCTTTGCCCTGGATCGAGTGGGATGCACTCATGTCATTCTCCAAACTACAAATAGTTAATTACTTATCTTAAATTAAACTTGATATTGCAAGTCGTGCAACAAAAACAAGTCCTGTCACAAAAATCACACCACACACCACACCTGCCACGACTAAGTGCACTGGGTTCAGTTTGGAAATATCTTCCTGGTAACCCGAACCCTTGCGTACACCAAACATTGCACACGCAATGGCTTTCATGGTCTGAAAAAAATTCAGTTTGCGCTGCGACAACTCTTTTAAGTCCTGGCTCATGATGTGTGTTGACTCACGCAATCAGGAGAAATACGTAACATAGACCTGCTTTCCAATCGTCCAGGCAAACATCACAAGAACAATCGCCAGAAATATCAACCCTAAACGCTTGTTTTTACTGCGTTGCTCTGGCGTCATCGACATCATCCTATTTGACTTCTGGTGGTATCACAAAGGTATGGAAAGGAGCTGGTGAGGGCACCGTCCACTCCAGACCCTCAGCACCATCCCAAGGCTTGGCAGCGGCGTTTGCACCTTTACCAGCATAGGCCTTGAGAACAATGTAGAGGAATAGCAGTTGTGAAAAACCGAACCAGAATGCACCGATTGTTGCGATTTGGTGGAAGTCGGTGAACTGCGCTGCATAATCTGCGTAACGACGTGGCATCCCCGCCAGACCCAGGAAGTGCATCGGGAAGAAGGTCACGTTAAACGAAATCATGCTTGACCAAAAATGGATTTTGCCAAGCTTTTCATCGTACATGTAGCCACACCACTTTGGTAGCCAGTAGTAGGTGCCAGCAAACAGGGCAAACAACGAACCAGCAACCAGCACATAGTGAAAGTGTGCGACAACGTAATACGTATCGTGCACCTGAATATCAATCGGCGCCATGGACAGGATCAAACCTGTAAATCCACCGATCGTGAACACGAAAATGAAGCCCACTGCGAACAACATGGGGGTTTCAAAGGTCATCGAGCCTCTCCACATCGTGGCGACCCAGTTAAACACCTTCACACCCGTTGGAATGGAAATCAACATGGTTGCATACATGAAGTACAACTGGCCCGTAACAGGCATACCCGTTGCAAACATGTGGTGCGCCCACACGATGAATGAAAGAATTGCGATTGACGCTGTCGCATAGACCATCGAAGCATAACCAAACAGTGGCTTGCGAGCGAATGCAGGCACGATGGCAGAAACGATGCCAAACGCCGGCAGAATCATGATGTAAACCTCTGGATGACCAAAGAACCAGAAGATATGCTGATACAGGACTGGGTCACCACCTGCGGCGGCATTAAAGAAACCCGTACCGAAATGACGGTCTGTCAACACCATGGTGATCGCAGCAGCGAGCACAGGCATCACTGCAATCAGCAGATATGCAGTAATCAGCCAGGTCCAGCAAAACAATGGCATTTTCATCAATGTCATGCCTGGTGCACGCATATTCAAAATCGTCACCACGATATTGATTGCACCCATGATTGAAGAAGCACCCATGATGTGAATCGCGAAAATTGCCAGATCCATACCAGGACCCATCTGCAAGGTCAGCGGCGCATAGAGCGTCCAGCCAGCTGCTGTGGCACCACCAGGAACAAAGAAAGATGTAGTCAGCAAGATCGCGGCAACCGGCAACAACCAGAAGCTGAAGTTATTCATGCGTGCAAAAGCCATGTCCGATGCACCGATCTGCAACGGCACCATCCAGTTCGCAAAGCCCACGAAGGCGGGCATGATCGCGCCAAACACCATGATCAGACCATGCATGGTCGTAAACTGGTTAAACAACTCGGGACGGAAAAACTGCAAGCCTGGCTGGAATAACTCGGTGCGCAGCAACAGGGCAAGCACTCCGCCTTCCAGCAGCATGGTGAAAGCGAAAATCAGGTACATCGTACCGATGTCTTTGTGGTTAGTCGCTAATAGCCAACGGCGCCAGCCGTGGAGCATGTGCCCATGATCATCATGGTCGTGATCGTGGGCGTGATCGTGGCCTTGGCCCGAAACGTGGTCTGCTGTGACGCTGCTCATGGTGAACTCCTATCCTGCTTAAGCTGCCGTCACACATATGGCGTGACGCTCAGCAATTCTGTACGAAAGTGTCTGTGTCTTGCAAAAACTTGAAATTACCTTGCGGCCTTGACGTCCGCTGGTGCAACGACAGGGTCCTGACCCTTGCCGGCATTACCCCACGCGTTACGTGTATAGCTAATCACGGAAGCAATTTCGACATCATTTAACTGACTTGCAAACGATTGCATTGCAGTACCTGTACGGCCTTTGAGCAAGACCTGAATCTGGTCAGCTTTGGGACCCATCACGACCTTGCTACCGTCGAGTGCAGGAAACGCACCAACGATACCCTTGCCGCTACCCTGGTGACATGCCACGCAATTCGCTGCGTAGACTTTTTCACCGCGGGCAATCAGCTCGGCAGGCGCCCATTCTTTGCTTGGATCATCCGCATTGGCAGCCAGCAATTTTTGTTGCTCGGCGGACCATTTGGCGAAGTCTTCATCAGAAACAACTTTCACCACGATTGGCATGAAAGCATGGTCTTTACCGCAAAGCTCTGTACATTGACCACGGTACGTGCCGATCTTGTCTGCACGGAACCAGGTGTTACGAATGAAACCGGGAATCGCGTCCTGTTTGACTGCAAATTCAGGAACCATCCAGGAGTGAATCACATCACCCGCTGTCACGGCCATACGAATTTTTTTGCCGACGGGGACAACCAGGGGATTATCAACTTCCATCAGATAAAAAGGACCCTTAGGCTCTTTGCCCTCGATCTGCGCGCGTGGCGTAGAAAGATTCGAAAGGAATTTGACACCTGCAGCGGAACCATCGATGTACTCGTAGCCCCATTTCCACTGATATCCCGTGACTTTGATCGTGATATCGGCACCACTTGTGTCTTTCATGGCAACAACCGTGCGTGTAGCAGGCAATGCCATCGCAATCACAATAATGAAAGGAATAATGGTCCAGGCGACTTCTACACCCATATGCTCATGAAATGTCGAGGCCTTGTGGCCGCGCGATTTACGGTGCGCCCAGATCGAGTAGAACATCACCCCGAATACCGCTACAAAAATCACCATACAGATGATCAGCATCAGCCAGTGCAGCCATACGATATCGCGAGCGATCTGTGTCACGCCCGGAAAGAGGTTGATCTGATTGACCCCAGGGCCACCAGGCATATCTTTCACTTGTGCAGTCGCAATACCACCAAAAAACATGGCACAGGCACCCAACAATCCCATCAACTTCTTCATGCTGACCTCGAAACACGTCGCATCCAGCCAGTTTGAACAATACAAACATGCCATGCGCAAAAATTATTGGACGGCTAAAGATAAACCCTTGGATCTGCGCAAAAAAACTGCACCCAGGGATCCATATCAGCGCGAATCATAAAGAAACGGGGGAATTATAGCGGAGCCGCGTGGGATGCGCTGCACTACAATCCAGTCTTCATGCTCCTGAGCCCAGACACCATGCCTGCATCAAGATTAACTTTGCCCCCAGAGCAACTACAAAGCCTTCTGAGCACGCTGCTTGAGCGCACCTGCGAACCTGCACACCCTTGCTCTCTGCCGCTTTGGGTGGCCGGCGAATGCTGCGGCTGGGTATTCCCAAAGGCGTGCGACGCACTTTCCGTGCTTAGCGGCATTGAGATTTTGCCTGACTCCGTCCACATCGGCCGACACTACACACCTGGGCCTGCGCTTGACGCCCTTCTGGCAAGTGTTGCGCAGACGCTACGCTCCGCTGGATGTGCTCCCGGATGGCGCGACGAACTTCTCGACCTCTGGACAAATTCTTCCACGACTCCCACCCGGATCGGTTGCATTGAACGTGGCGTGATGCGACCACTTGGTTTACTGACTCAAGCCGTTCACCTCAACGCCTGGTCAGCCAGCGGAAACTTGTGGGTAGCAAGACGGGCGCTGACCAAAGCGACAGATCCTGGCATGTGGGACACACTGGTGGGTGGACTGATTGGCAGTCAGGAACCCCCCGAGCTGGCCCTGGAGCGTGAAACAGATGAAGAAGCGGGATTGTCTGCTTCAGAAATCGCAGAGCGCACCCCGTTGCGCTCCATCACGCGCATGCTCAGAAGGATTCCCGAGGGTTATCAGGTTGAAGAAGTGCTGACCTGTGAGTGCATCCTTCCCGCACACGCAATCCCGGCAAATCGTGATGGCGAAGTCATGGAGATCCAGCAGCTGGCACCCGCCAAAGTGCTCGAAATGCTTCAGGCGGGTGCCTTCACAATCGAGGCCTCGATCGTTATCACCGAAGATTTGCTCAGGCGCTCGCTGAGCACTCCTGGCATCTAGGCACCCTGGCGGCCAGCCCCCTGTTCAGTCACAGGAGCATTTTGATGCGTACGCCAGACTTCAATTGCACGCATACGCTGCTTTGCGACGGTTTCAATACTTTCACGCAGGCCCGGATCACGCGAAAGCAAATCCTTGAAATCCCTCGCCGGCAAGCAAAGTAACTTGGTATAGCCCAATGAACGGACTTCAAAGCCTTCGAGTAATTCGTTGGAGATAAGATAGACCTCACCAAAAAACTCTCCAGAACCCAGTTCAATATGGGTCCCATCGGGGAGCTGCACTTTTACCGCCCCCGAAACAACAATGTATAAGGCAAAAGGAGGAAGTTTGCGTCCCCAGATCAGTTGGTCTGGCAAAAAAAGCCGGGGCGTCAGCATCCCTGCCAACGCGCGCTGCACCTCCGCGCTGAGCGTATTGAACATGGGCACGTGAGCCACCAGTTCATTTGCGCCCATCTCTATATCCAGAGGGGGATCACGATCAATAAATGACCAGCGGTCCCCAACTTTCTGGATCAGATGGCGATGCACCTCACCACTGATGATTGACTGTTCAAGCATCTCGTCATAGCGCTCACGCTCAATCCGCCGTGCGATGCGCCCGAGGTACCTCTCCTGTAGCCAGAGTGAATAACTTGGATATTGAAGTTCGAGTGCCTGCAAGCCTTCAACGATCAGATTCAGGCGTCGCCGGTGCGCGGCGATGACATGCTCTGTC
>CANBUF010000027.1 GCA_947372575.1 Alcaligenaceae bacterium
AAGCCGGTCCGAATGACAGTCTGGATGTGCTGGACTGGGCGATTTTTCTGATGAACTGGGCCAGCCTGGTGATGTCCATTCCCGTTATCTTGTACTCGGCATGGCCGATCTGGAGGGGGTTGGGTCATGCAATACACGCGCATCGGATCACCATGGATGTGCCAGTTGCCATCAGCATGATTGCGGCCTTTGTTCCCAGTGTGATTGCGACATTTACAGGTACTGGCGAAGTCTATTTTGACTCTGTCACCATGTTCCTTGCTTTTTTATTAACTGCCAGATATTTTGAAGACCGCGCCGTACAGTCCGTCGGCAAGGGTGCCTGTGATCAGCAACTCATCGGCTTAAGTGCCCCTCTGATTGAGCGTGCCAATCGCGTCGCGACCATGTTTGTGATTGCCCAGCTCGGCTTAGCCTCGGTGGTGACGTCGTATTGGTGGGTCGTACAGCCTGAGCACGCACTCTCTGTGCTGGTAAGCCTGCTTGTGATGAGTTGCCCCTGTGCGATGGCGTTGGCCGCACCGATTTCTCTTGCAGCGGCGCACGCGACTCTAGCGGCAGCACCTAGCCTGTCGCCAGAGCAGATCGACTCGCTTTTTGCGCGGACGCGCCGCATCACGCATCAGAATCTCTATGGCGCGCTGGTTTGGCACCTGCTCACCATCCCGCCTGCAGCTTTGGGCTGGGTCACGCCCTGGGTGGCTGCGCTCGCCATGTTTGTGTCTTCGGCTGCGGTCGTACTCAATGCCTGCCGACTGTACCGTGTGCCACATACGAATCCGGGTTTGACCGCAAATCTGCCTGTTCATACTGGTTAAAAACAGGCGCACACAATGAATATCCTTTACCTGCTGTTGCCACTGTCCCTGATCGTGGTCGCCATGATTGGTGGCGTACTCTGGTGGGCGGTTTTTTCTGGTCAATATGACGATACCGAGAGTGCCAGCTTGTCCATCCTACTGGATGATGATCGGCCGCCACGCAGCTGAGGGCCGTATAAAACTGGGGTCCATATAAGTTTTTTACGGAGCCAGCTTTCTTAGCATGATCGTCGTGCAACCCCCCGCGCTCAGTGCAATACGCTCACTCAAGCACCTCGCTACGTTGCAAATTGGCTGCATCAGCGATTTTTGCTTGAAAGTTTCAATGCATCCCCGGGTCTATTGATCCAGATCAAACGGTTTGAACTTGGTGCGAGGGATGATAGCGCTATAGAAAAACGTTTTAAAAAAAAGGAACGCAAATCATGGCTAGTTCGCCCACTGCAGCAGCCGAGACCTTCAATTACACCGTAGTGAGGCAATTTGCCATCATGACGGTTGTCTGGGGGATTGTCGGCATGCTGGTTGGAGTTGTGATCGCGGCGCAGTTGCTGTGGCCTCAGCTCAATCTTGATATTCCTTGGTTAACCTACGGCCGGTTGCGCCCTTTGCATACCAATGCAGTGATTTTTGCGTTTGGAGGCTGTGCACTGTTTGCGGCCTCTTACTATGTGGTGCAGCGCACCTGTCAGGCTCGCCTCTTTTGTGCAAAACTGGCGGCCTTCACATTCTGGGGCTGGCAAGCCGTGATAGTGGCTGCTGCCATTACCTTGCCGCTTGGCTTTACGAGCAGCAAGGAATATGCCGAGCTGGAGTGGCCAATCGACATTCTGATCACGCTGGTGTGGGTGGCCTACGCGATTGTGTTCTTTGGGACAATTGTTAAGAGACGCTCCAAGCATATTTATGTGGCGAACTGGTTTTTTGGCTCTTATATTCTGACAATTGCTATCTTGCATATTGTTAACAATATCGAAATCCCGATCTCGATTTTCAAACTCAAATCCTACTCCGCTTATGCTGGTGTTCAGGATGCGATGGTGCAGTGGTGGTATGGCCACAACGCCGTTGGTTTTTTTCTGACAACCAGCTTCCTTGGCATGATGTATTACTTCATCCCCAAGCAAGCCGAGCGCCCCATCTATTCGTATCGTCTGTCGATTGTGCACTTCTGGGCACTGGCCTTTACTTACATGTGGGCGGGTCCGCATCACCTTCTCTACACCTCGCTGCCTGATTGGACGCAATCTCTCGGCATGGTGTTCTCTCTCATTTTGCTAGCGCCGTCCTGGGGCGGCATGATTAACGGCATCATGACTTTATCGGGTGCATGGCACAAGCTGCGCACGGATCCGATCCTGAAGTTTATGGTGGTGTCGCTTTCGTTCTACGGTATGTCGACATTCGAAGGCTCGATGATGTCTATTCGTACGGTCAATGCCTTGTCGCATTACACCGACTGGACAATTGGCCATGTGCACTCCGGTGCGCTGGGCTGGGTGGCCATGATTACCTTTGGCATGCTGTATTACCTGATTCCACGACTCTGGGGGCGCGACAAGATGTACAGCACGCGTCTGATTGAGGTCCATTTCTGGATCGCGACGATCGGAGTGGTGTTGTATATCGCTTCGATGTGGATTGCCGGTGTCATGCAGGGTCTGATGTGGCGTGCGACCGAGCCCGATGGATCACTGACATATAGCTTTGTCGAGTCGGTTAAATCAACTTTTCCTTTCTATGCAATCCGTCTGATGGGTGGACTCTTGTATCTGAGCGGAATGATCTTGATGGCCTACAACGTATTTAAGACCGTGATCGGTCAGACACCTGTCAACCCGTTGATTCCTAAAGACCTGCCTGCAACATCCACCGCCACATTGGCAAAAGCCTGAGGAGAAGATCATGGCAAATGAAAAAAAATCTTTCTTCTCGCATGAGACGCTTGAAAAAAATATCGGACTGATGATCATCTGCAGCATTCTGGTGGTGCTGTTTGCCGGACTGGTACAGATTGTCCCGCTGTTTTTTCAGCACTCAACGACTGAGGCGGCACCGGGTGTAGAGCCTTATGATGCCTTGCGCCTGATGGGCCGCGATATGTATATTCGCGAAGGGTGTGTGGGTTGTCATTCGCAACAAATACGGATGTTACGTGCCGAAGTCCAGCGTTACGGATCTTATTCTGTAGCTGGCGAATCGGTGTTCGATCATCCTTTCCTTTGGGGCTCCAAGCGAACCGGTCCTGACCTGGCGCGCGTGGGTGAGCGTTATTCGGATGAGTGGCATCGTATTCATTTGCGTAATCCCCGCAATGTGGTGCCTGAGTCGAATATGCCTGGTTACCCATGGTTGTCGCAAAACACCCTGCAGAGCGATGATATCGGCGACAGAATGCGCGCACTCAGAGTCGTGGGTGTTCCCTACACCGATGCACAGATTGCTGCTGCACCCGAGGCGCTCAAAGGTAAGACTGAAGAAGATGCCTTGATTGCTTATTTGCAGGGGCTCGGAACTGGTGTGCGTCGTGCACAGTTGACGTCTGGTACAGGGAGCAAATGATGCTGGCTTATCTGAACGCACTTTCAACCGTTCTGGCGATGGTGACATTTTTTGGAATCGTCTGGTGGGCATTTTCCAAGGGACGCAAAAAAGCCAATAAAGAATCGGCCATGTTGCCCTTCGCACTCCCTGACGAAGGGCGTGATCAGCAGCCAAACAATAAGGAAAAACAGCCATGAGCGATTTTGTTGACGGCTTTTGGGGCTATTACATCGGTAGCATCGCATTACTTGGTATTGCCTGGTGCTTATGGCTGATTTTTTCTCAGCGCAAATGGCTGGGAAACCGTACGGTAAAAGTCGAGGATACGGGTCATGTCTGGGACGGTGACCTGCGCGAACTGAACAATCCGGTTCCCCGTTGGTGGACAATCATGTATGTCTCAATGTGCGTGTTTGGCTTGGGTTACCTTGTCTTATATCCAGGACTCGGGGCTTACAAAGGCCAACTCGGTTACACCACCGCACAAGAGGTCAAAAAAGATCAGCTTGAGCAGGATGCTGCAGTGAAACCTGTGTTTGCAAAATTTGCCAACATGGATATTCCCGCGATCGCGGCCGATCCTGATGCGCATGTCATTGGTCAGAGAATCTTTTTGAATAATTGCGCCCAGTGCCATGGTTCGGATGCCAAGGGCGGTCCCAGCTTTCCCAATCTGGTTGATGGCGATTCAATTTATGGACGTGAACCTGAGACCTTGGTGGCAACGATTACCAACGGTCGTAATGGCATCATGCCTGCATTCAAAGAGACCATCAATCCACAGACGGCTGCCGATATTGCGCAGTATGTGCGATCCTTGTCCGGCCTGGCTTCTGATTCGATCAAGTCGCTTCGCGGTAAAGGTGAATTCATGAATTATTGCGCAGCCTGTCATGGTGCCGAAGGCAAGGGAAACAAGGCACTTGGCGCTCCAAATCTGACCGATGATGTCTGGCTGTATGGCAGTTCCGAAGCCACGATCGTCAACGGGATTTTGAATGGTCGCAATAATCGCATGCCCGCACAAGCTCAGAATCTGACGCCAGAGCAAATAAAAATGGTTGCAGCCTGGGTCTGGGGATTATCAGGCGGTCGTAATGTGACGTCTTCATCCTCTGCCACGATGACCGCTCCAGCGGCTGCGGCTAAGTGAGTGTCGCGCATGACAATTGATTCAATTTCTGGGCCAAACGCCACGGGGCAGACACCTCCCCCCTGGCGGCCTGTGGGTGCTAAGACCGTACCGGCGGGCGTTGAGACGATTGAAGAAAGTATTGTCGATGTCCGTCGTAAAATTTATCCACGTTCGGTCAGTGGTTGGTTCGCGCGCTGGAGAATATTGTTTGTTGTCCTGACTCAAGCGCTGTTCTATGGCTTGCCATGGTTGAACTGGAATGGTCGCCAGGCCGTACTGTTCGATCTCGGAGCGCGTAAGTTTTATATTTTTGGCATGGTGCTCTGGCCGCAGGACGTGATTTACCTGACGTTACTCCTGATCATTTCAGCGCTCGGTCTGTTTTTATTTACGGCTATCGCGGGTCGCCTTTTTTGTGGCTATGCTTGTCCACAGACCGTCTACACAGAAATTTTTATGTGGATCGAGCGAAAAGTTGAGGGTGATCGTGTTGCCCGGATACGGCTCGATGAATCTCCCTTTTCGTTTCGCAAGTTACGGATCAAGGCGACCAAACACGTTTTATGGCTGTTAGTTGGCTTGCTGACCGGGTTCACTTTCATTGGATATTTTGCACCGATTCGCTCCCTTGGACTGGATCTGCTTGCTTTCACCCTTGGGCCATGGCAATGGTTCTGGCTACTTTTTTACAGCTTTGCGACGTGGGGCAATGCGGGATTCCTGCGCGAGCAGGTCTGTAAATACATGTGCCCTTATGCTCGCTTCCAAAGCGTGATGGTCGATCGCGACACGCTGGTCGTGACCTATGACTCCTTGCGTGGCGAGCCGCGCGGTGGACGGGCTCGCAAGCTCGATCATCGTGCAGCAGGGCTAGGAGATTGTGTCGATTGCAGTATCTGTGTGCAAGTTTGCCCAACTGGTATCGATATCAGAGAGGGCTTGCAATACATGTGTATCGGTTGTGGCGCGTGTGTCGATGCCTGCAACCAGGTCATGAAAAAAATTGACTATCCGCCAGGTTTGATTCGTTACACATCTGAACGTGGCATGCTTGAAGGCCTCTCGGTCGCGCAGATCAGGCAGCATTTGTTACGGCCTCGCGTGTTGATATATAGCGCTTTGATGCTTGTGATCGTTTCTGTATTTATCGGAACGCTTGCAACACGGACCACGTTGCGTGTTGACGTCATCAGGGATCGTGGTGTGCTTGGGCGCGAGGTTGCCGGCGGCATGATTGAAAACGTTTACCGTCTGCAGATTATTAATGCCTCCGAACAAGAGCTTGAGCTTTCTTTGCAAGCAACAGGTCTGACTGGACTGGTCGTCAATGTGGCGGATCAGCCCGCCTTGCGTACCCAGACTCCGGGTTCAGCAGCCACAAACGACAGGTATGCAATCACTCAAACCGCTTCGCATCTCGTGATTCCTGCCGCTTCAAATCGCATGGTTCCTGTCGTCGTGCGGGCACCCGCCGATGCGGGCTCACCTGGTTCACACAAGATTGAATTTGTCACGACCTCAACCGCTCATGATGGGCACGTAGAGACGCGAGTACGAGAACCTTCAAGCTTTATCTTCCCGAACTGAGGAGACACAATGAACAACGATAATCATTCACAAGAACAATTGGACAATGGTCCCTGGTGGCGTCAACCTTGGCCTTGGCTGTTGATGGCGGGTCCCGTTGTTGCCATCATCGGTTGCGCGATCACCATGACACTGGCTTTCAGGAGTTTTTCTGACCAGCCTATTTTTGATGGTGGCATGAAGCGGGGGCTTGTGGTTGAAAGACATACGACGTCAGCTCCGGTTTCTGAGTCGCGTTGATCAAGGAGGCGGCCATGAAATGGCGATCTTTGATGTTGATTTTGTGGCCCTCATTCCTGATGGCAGGTATAGCCAGCGCAGTCGTTTTTGCCTTGATTGATCCGCTGGATGTCGCCATTTTTGGTTATATCCGTCCTGATCGTGACATTTTGTATGCCGCCGGTTTTTTCTTTTTCTGGTTCATCGCAGCAATGTCGAGCTTGTTGACGCTTTATATCGTCCCCCATGAGGGAGACGATAAGAATGACATCAGTTTCTAGGCGGCTTACTCCATCGTCACGCCCGCAGCACGTATGACCTCTGCAAACCGCTTGATTTCACTTGCGAGGTATTCTTTGTACTGTTCGGGCGTTGATCCCAGCGCCTGAGCACCTTGTTCGTCAAGCGACTTGAGTACGGTAGGTGACTGCAAAGCTTTCAGGATTTCTGTATTCATTTTCTTGATGATTGCAGGATCGGTTCCGGCTGGGACAACAATCCCTTGCCAGGCGCCCATATTGAAACCAGGAAGTATTGTTTCGTCTACGGTTGGGAGGTCAGGAAACACGGGGCTGCGTTTAGCGCTCGTAATAGCGAGTGCCTTGACTCGATTGTCCCGAATGAACTGGATCGAATCATTAAACGTATTCGTGGAGTACTGAATCTGCCCACCAATCAGATCGATCATAGCGGGGGAGCTTCCGCGGTAGGGCACGTGAATGGCATCGATGCCAGTCGCCTGATTGATCAGAAAGGCACCGAGTTGTGTGATGTTGCCATTGCCTGCAGACCCATAGGAGAGCTTGCCAGGATTATTTTTGGCATATGCAATAAATTCCTGGATGGTATTAACAGGTACCTTGTTGTTGACCACCAGCACGAGGGGGACGACCGCAGTGGTCGTGACGGTCGCCAAATCTTTTTGGGGGTTGTAGGATAAATTTTTATAGAGACTTGGGCTCAAGGCAAGCGATGAGGTGTTGTAGAGCATCGTGTAGCCATCAGGCTTGGCCGAGGCAACAGCCTGACCACCAATATTCCCATTGGCCCCAGCTTTGTTATCAACGACAAAGGTCTGACCAAGCTGTTCGGTCAGCTGACGGGCCAACACCCGTGCGATTAAATCTGTGGGGCCGCCAGGCGGGAAAGGCACCACGATATTGACGGCATGTGTAGGCCAGTCCGTTTGTTGCGCGCCTACAGGTGCTGCCGCGCAGATTGACAGGAGAATGGTTGCAAGGGAAGTCTTTAAGAATGTAAATTTCATGTTGTATTTGTATAAGTATTAAATAAAAGCTTTCAGTAATAACGTCAGGAGCCAGCCAGCATTCTCACCGCGGTATAGGTCATCACATCGATATCCTGCTGATTTTTGACATCAATGCGTGAGGTGACGATGGCGCGATTGTTTTTGGACGTCGGCCGAATTTCCGTGACTTCGATGTCAGCCCACACCGTATCTCCCGCCATGACAGGGCGGAGGATTTTTTTATGGACTTCCAACAATGCCAGACCCGTGTTCTGTGCCATGCCTTGAAGCACCATGCCCTCGATGATTGTGTAGGTTAACGCGCCAGGTGCCGGTCTGCCTTGCATCGCTCCCCCTGAATAGGTGGTGTCGACAAATATGGCTTCGAGCATGCCAGTGACACTAATAAAATTCACAATATCTGTTTCAGTGATGGTGCGTCGCAGGGTCCTGAAGCGCTGTCCAACGGCCAGCTCTTGCCAGGTGTAGCCTGCACCCAGAATTTTGACATTATTCAAAGGGGATCTCCTTGAGTTTTTTTGGGGTGTAGCTGCATGCATTTTGGAGTGTGAGAGCATGCATTTTGGAGTGTAAAGGCATGTCATTTAGGAGTGTTGCAGCATACAGTGACATCGTTAATGATTCTTATGATGTTGTCTGGCAGAACCATTGGCGATCATGGCCTCGATTGTTTCTGCAGACAAACCAGCCTTGAGTAGTTCCTGCCGCGTGTGCTCGCCCAAGCGAGGCGCCATGGCAGGAGCAACTTGCGAGTGTTCCATTTTGATTGGACTGCGCACAAAGCGGTAATGTTTACCGTCGTCTTCAATATCCGCAAAAAAATCCACACTTTTCAGATGCGGATCAGACTCCAAATCCTCAAGCCTGTTTGCTGCCGCGGCAGGGATCTCATGGCTGTCGCAGAAGTCCAGCCAGAATTGTGTTGGATGTGCGCAGACTATTTGTCCAGCGAGCTCATACAACTCGGCAATATATTTTGTGCGTGAACTGATTTTGGTAAAGCGTTCATCGCTCGCGTACTGTGGGTGACCGCTCTGATTAAAGAATGTCTGCCAGTGCTTGTCTGTATACGGCATCATGCATACATACCCGTCTAGCGTTTGATAGGGTTTGCGCCATTCGGTGAGCACGCGCGGATAGCCGATTTCATCAGAATGTCCTGGCAGATGGTGACCATATAAGTGTTCGACCAGCACATAGGAGGTCATGGTTTCAAACATCGGGATTTCAATAAACTGACCAAGTCCGGTTCGTTCCCGTTGAAACAATGCTGCCAAAATCGCATGGGCTGCCGCGATCCCACAGGTTTTGTCTGCCGCGATCGTGGGCAAATACCGTGGGGTACCTGACTGAATCGTCATGATGTCAGCAATGCCGCTCAGGCCCTGGATAATATCATCGTAGGCTGGACGTCCCGCATAGGCACCCCCATTACCAAAGCCATGCAAACCCGCATAAATCAGTTTGGGATTGCGTGCCAGTAATGTCTCGGGATCCAGGCCAAGAGCAGCCATTTTTTGTGGACGTACGCTATGCATCAGGACATCGGCGGTATCAACGAGTTTGAGTAACGCCTCCCGGGCCTCAGGGTCTTTGAGGTTCAGGCAGATACTTTTCTTATTGCGGTTCACGCCCAGGAATATTGCGGATAATCCTTCTTCGAGGCGGGGGCCCGTATTGCGGGTTGAGTCACCCTCGGGAGATTCAACCTTGAGCACTTCGGCACCATAGTCAGCCAGAATCTGGCTGGCATACGGTCCAAAGACTACAGAGGTCAAGTCCAGTATTTTGATGCCGTCGAGTGCTGTTGAAGCTGTTGGGTTTTTCATAGCCGGATAATTTAAATATGACTTAATGGGTTTTTTTGCTTGAGTTCACTGTTGAATTGTCAACTTTTGTGCGAAGGTGATCACTCATTTAGTCCCAAAGTGATTGCTATATGTGTATGAGGGTGATTGTTCATGCTGTGTCAAGGTAATTACCAAATTATTTAGGTCATCAAACCCATACAATACTGATCAATATCTTTCACCTCGCATTGTTGCACGATGCCGAGGCCGCCTCACCGATCATGATGAGGCATCATGTTTAAAGGACTGATTCCTGAATATGCTGACTGCTCTTGAATTTACCCAAGTCCCCTCAGAGGAACATGCTTTCCGTGCTGAAATCCGATCGTTTTTAAACGAAACTCTGGCAGACATGCCCTCACACATGCGGGCGCGTTCCTGGATGGGGTCCGACGAGGCGTTTAGCCGTAAATTAGCTGCGCGCGGCTGGTTGGGGTTGACCATTCCAGCAGAATACGGTGGCTCTGGAAAAGGTTTTTTCTCCAGATTTGTCCTGTCCGAAGAGCTCCTCGCATCCGGAGCGCCCGTCGCGTCGCACTGGATTGCAGATCGCCAAAGTGGCCCTTTGATACTTAAATTCGGAACCGAAGCACAGCGTCATTTTTATATTCCACGGATTTGCCGCGGCGAGGCCTTCTTCTGTATCGGCATGAGCGAGCCGAACTCTGGCTCTGACCTGGCCAGTATCCGGACACGTGCGCAGCCGAACGAGCAAGGCTGGCTCCTCAATGGCAGCAAAATCTGGACGACTAATGCCCATCATTGTCAGTACATGATTGCCCTGGTGCGAACTTCGGGCGAAACGACAGATAGGCAAAAGGGACTCTCGCAAGTCATTATCGACCTGAAATTACCCGGTGTGACGATTCGACCAATCGTCGATATGGCAGGTGATGCGCATTTTTCCGAAGTGTTTTTCGACAATGTACAACTCGCTGCGGAGGCGCTGATTGGTGCCGAAGGGCAGGGATGGGAACAAGTCAATGCCGAGCTTGCGTTTGAACGTAGCGGGCCCGAGAGGATTTATTCGAGCGTCGCTTTGCTTGAGTGCTGGATAAATTTGCTTAGGGAACAGCCTAGCTGTGACCTTGAGACCAGCGCACTCCTGGGGAGTTTGATCGCCGAAATGGCCGTTTTGCGTGCGTTATCTCTTGCGGTGACGCAAAAGCTTGTCCAGGGCGAAAGCCCTGCGATAGATGCGTCGGTCGTTAAGGATTATGGGACTGATTTTGAACAAAAATTGATTCGACAGATAGGTGCCTGGCTAGGGGCACATCCGGATATTGTTGTGTCGAGCGATATGCTCAGTACGCTTGGCTATCTTGAACAAATGGGCGTGACATTTACCCTGCGGGGCGGCACGCGTGAAATCCTGCGAGGCATTATTGCCCGTGGTCTGGGATTGAGGTAATTGACATGCAAGATTCTTTTTTTGATTCAGCTGACAGACTCTTTGCTCAAGAGTGCACACCTGCGCATATCCGTCAGATTGAGGCCGGTGGTGATACCGCAGCACTATGGCAAACACTTGTTTCTGCAGGATTTATGGATGCGTTGCTTCCAGAAGTGGCCGAAGGTGCGGGTTTAACGCTTGCCGATGTATGGTCGATTCTGTTTTGTATGGGGCGCCATGCCTTACCTCTGCCTTATGCGCAGACTATGTTGGCAAGAGCTTGGCTCCATCATCATGGCCAGAGGATGCCGGAGGGGTCAATTACATTTGCACCCTTTCAGGTTTCGGCTGATGGGACAGGCTTGTGCGCACGTGCGGTGACATTTGGACGTACTGCAGATTGGGTGCTGGCCCAACACGACAAAAATGTCTGGTTGCTGCCGGTGATTCAAGCTCAAGCGAAGCACTCGGGCGCTCATGGTTCGCTTGATGCGGACTTGTACTGGCCAGCCGAGGTGACACAGTCTGCTTTACTTGGCGATTGGGCGGCCCCGCAGTTCAGGGATTTGCTCGCGATTTCGCTGGCGGTGTTGATCGCAG
>CANBUF010000028.1 GCA_947372575.1 Alcaligenaceae bacterium
TATGGCACCTGGATCTTCAAAATCAAACCTGTTCAACCTGCTGATGTTGATGGCTTGCTCGATGCCGCAGCTTATCAGGCTGTCGCAGACGCAAGTTAAGGCGAATCAGTTAAGGCGAATCACAATGTCTCATTCACAGGACTCAAGCATGTTGGAACCCACTCAGGCCACCACAACCATCCCCTCTGTCCCGACTGCTGCAACCACTTCGGTTGCAGAGGTCTCGCATGAGTTCATCAGGCGCCATATCGGCCCTGGTGCGGCCGATCAGGCTGTCATGCTTGAGGCGGTCGGTGCAAGTAGCCTTGAGATGCTCATGCAGGAAGTGGTGCCTGCCAACATACGGATGTCCCGTGAATTGAATTTGCCTGGCCCACGCACCGAAGCAGATGTGCTTGCCGAAATGAAAGCGCTGGCGGGCAAAAATCAAGTGTTTCGCAACTATATTGGCCAGGGCTATTACGGCACCCATACGCCGAATGTGATCTTGCGCAATATTCTTGAAAATCCTGCCTGGTACACCGCGTACACGCCCTATCAGCCCGAAATTTCTCAAGGACGTCTCGAAGCCATTCTGAATTACCAGACCATGGTCGCGGATCTGACTGGCCTCGATATTGCCAATGCTTCCTTGCTTGACGAAGGCACTGCAGCGGCCGAGGCGATGGCGCTGGCAAGACGCGCGTCTCAGTCCAAGAGCAAAATATTTTTTGTCTCGCAGTTCTGCCATCCCCAGACGATTGAGGTGATTCGCACTCGCGCGGATGGTATGGACATCGAAGTCCACATTGGTGATGAGTCCAAAGGTGTTCCAGCGTGCTTTGGTTTGCTCGTGCAGTATCCTCAGTCGCTGGGCATGATTTGTGACTATCGCGCACTCACCGAGCAGGTGCATGCGCAGGGCGGCGTGGTGGCCTGTGCGACCGACTTGCTGGCTCTGGCATTGCTTGAGCCGCCAGGGCAGTGGGGCGCGGATATTGCGATTGGTTCTGCTCAGCGCTTTGGCGTCCCCTTTGGCTTTGGTGGGCCACACGCAGGCTTTATGGCATGTAAAGATGCGTTCAAGCGCAGTATGCCAGGCCGTCTGGTCGGGGTCTCTAAAGACGCGCAGGGTCAGCCTGCTTTAAGGCTGGCGTTGCAGACACGTGAACAGCATATCCGTCGCGAGAAAGCGACGTCTAATATTTGTACGGCACAGGTATTGTTAGCCGTCATGTCCAGCATGTATGCGCTGTGGCATGGGCCACAGGGTATCGTTGATATTGCCCGGCGCGTGCACAGCATGACTGCGCAATTGAAACATGCCTTGGGCACTGTAGGGATTCAGGTTGTCAATCAAACATACTTCGATACCTTGTTACTCGAAACAGGAAGCCTGACTGATTCCCTGTTGAATGCCGCACGTGAGGCACAGATCAATTTGCGTCACGTGAGCGCCACACAGGTCGCGGTCTCGCTTGATGAAACCGTCACAGACACTGATCTGGCCCAATTGGTTGGACTGTTCGCAGGTGTGATGCACAAACCCATGCCCGCGCTGACGGCTAGTTATGGGGCGGACTCTCAATCAGGTTCTGAATCGACTGCGGATACACGCGCAGCAGGTTCAGTTGCGGGTTCTGTATTGGTCGGCATTCCTCACGCACTGGTACGCCAACAAGCCATTTTGAATCATCCTGTTTTTTCCAGTATCCAGTCCGAGACCGACATGCTGCGTTATTTGCGCCGGTTGTCTGATAAAGATCTGGCGCTGGATCGCACCATGATTCCGTTGGGTTCGTGCACGATGAAGCTTAACGCCACGGTCGAGATGATCCCGGTGACCTGGCCTGAATTCGCCAATATCCATCCTTTTGCACCCGCTGCGCAGACGCAGGGCTATGCAGTCATGATCGATCGGCTGTCAAAAGCCTTGTGCGAAATCACCGGTTACGATGCAATCAGTTTGCAACCTAACTCAGGCGCTCAGGGTGAGTATGCAGGCCTGCTCGCCATCCGCGCTTATCACCGCTCGCAAGGACAGCATCAGCGCGATATCTGCCTGATCCCTTCTTCTGCACACGGTACAAACCCAGCTTCAGCCAATATGGTTGGCATGGAGGTTGTGGTGGTTGCCTCCGATGCCCAGGGCAACGTAGACCTGGCAGATTTACAAACCAAGATCGCTCAGGTGGGCGATCGTCTGGCTGCGCTCATGGTGACGTATCCTTCGACCCACGGCGTGTTCGAAGAAGCTATCACCAAGATTTGCGGCATGATTCATGACGCGGGTGGGCAGGTTTATATGGATGGTGCCAACATGAACGCGATGGTGGGCGTGGCACAACCAGGAAAATTTGGCTCAGATGTCTCGCATCTGAATTTGCACAAGACATTTTGCATCCCTCATGGCGGTGGCGGGCCAGGCGTTGGACCTGTTGGCGTGCGCGCACACCTGGCACCCTTTTTGCCTGGAGTGGTCGGCGAACAAGGTACGTTGCCAGGAGGTGTGCCGGTTGGCCCCGTGTCTGCCGCACCTTTTGGCTCGGCGAGTATTTTGCCAATTCCTTTCGTTTATATTTCTCTCATGGGTGCAGAGGGTTTGCGCCGAGCGACTGAAATTGCAATCCTGAGCGCCAACTACATTGCCCGACGTCTGGCGCCTTATTATCCCGTGCTCTATACCGGCCGTAATGATCGCGTCGCGCATGAGTGCATCCTGGATATGCATGCGATCAAAGACAGCTCCGGCATTACTGCCGAAGATATTGCCAAGCGACTGATGGATTATGGTTTTCATGCGCCGACCATGAGTTTTCCTGTTGCGGGAACGCTGATGGTTGAGCCGACAGAGTCAGAAAGTCTGCTTGAGCTGGATCGCTTTATTGATGCGATGATCGCCATTCGCGCAGAGATCGCTCAGATCGAACGTGGCGAGCGCGATGCCACGGACAATGTGTTGAAGAACGCTCCGCACACGGCGCATATGCTGTTGGCCGAGGAGTGGCATCACGACTATCCGCGCCAGCAAGCGGCCTATCCGGTTAAGAGCTTGCGCGATAACAAGTACTGGCCACCCGTCGGACGGGTGGACAATGCCTGGGGAGATCGTAATCTGGTCTGCGCCTGCTTGCCGATCGAAGCCTATGCCTGAGCGTTATTGAGCGTCAGCAAGTTCTTTTGAAAAGTCACTGACAATTTTGAAGAACGTGCTGACCATCGCTTCAAGCGCGTCCCGACCAATGCCGCCGTAGGCATTGATATCCATCTCAATCACCGCTTCTTGTTTATCGTTGACATAGGCGCGTGCCCAACGATTGCGCAGATTCCAGTCGTTGGCGACTTTAAGTGCCACAGGTTTGTCTGGCGAATAGGTGGCTCGTAGCAGAACATCTTCGCACGTTGGGTCTGAGCCGCAACCAATAAAGCTGATATCGATTTTGGCTGCACCCGAGGTGCCAGGGTTGACTTTGAGTGTGGGGTCGCCTTGGTCATCGCGTGCTTCTTCAAAGGCGAAACCCGCTGCAGTCAAAATAGTCGCCAGCACAGAAGGATCAAGGTGCTTGACCTCTGCGGTCTCGTCCGGTCCGTCTTGTGCGGGTGTCGGTTCCTGAGATAGCCAGCCTGAGGGAATGGCAGAGGCGATGAGTTTCAGTACTGCACCGGCAGGTATTTTTTGATCATTGACGGTGAAGGTGTTTTTCTCATAGACCAGTTTGCTGACAAACGCATCCCCATTCATTTTGCCGAGTTTGACCTGAGTGGCTACGTCAAGCAGACTTTTGATTTCCTTTTCAGCGCGTGTTTTTGCCTGCGCAGCACTCACGCCTGCTGTCTGGAAAATTTGTGCCATCAGTCCGGTCAGCATTGGACGAGAAAGCGTGAGATTAGACTCCAGTGTCTCGATAGGGTTGCTGGTTAAACCCAGGCCGTTTGGCTGGGTATTGACGGGAGCAAACTCTGCCTTCAGGGCAAATTGACTCTCTCCCTCTTCGGTCTTCCAGGTTAAGGGATCCAGTCGCAGAGTGGGGTGCTCTTTAAGCAAGGATTGAACAATCAGCCAGAATTGTTTGAGGTCCGAAGATGTGACCAAATCTGCTTCTGGAGGATTATTGATGGAGCGTGTGACCAGATTGCTGTTGAGATCCAGTAAGGACTTTAGCGCAGCGCTATCGAGCTTGTCATAGACGGCTTTTGCCGTGAGTTTGCCCCAGTTTTTTTGATCAATCGTGAGCGCATCGATTGCATAGCTGGCTTCACCATCAAGCAATTGGGATTTTTCGTTCAAGACCATATGGCTTTGAATCTTGTCGGCTCGAATGGTTGGCTGATCAAGTGCGGCGATGGTCAGTTGTTCGATGCTTGCGCCACGTGTGCCGATGTTCAGCCCAAATGCGCCCATATGCGTATCAGCATAAATACGGCTTGCGGCGATATCGAGACTGGATTTTCCATCGCTGACATTAAGGGACTGCACCTTGAGTTCGCCACGGGTATAAGAAAAGCCCGGACCGACTTCAGCCTGTAATGTCGCACCGCCAAATTTTGAGCGTGTTTTTTCTTGTGTGTAGTCGATCGGTTGTGCAGACCAATCGAGTCTGGATACGCCATTCATATCGATGACCGTACGACCAACGAGTACCGATTGACCTTGAGCCGCTTTAAACAGGGCCTCGGTAAAGGGCGTGGGTTCGAGTGTTGTGCGTATCGATGCTGTCAGTGCCGAAAAATTACCATGCAACAATTCGGCAAATGGGAATGGGCCATGCTCGATGTGACTCAGGAAAACCACTTCCGGTGTGACGCTTGCGTCTTTGGATGCTGCGAATGAGAGCACATAGGTGACTTTGCTTGAAAAAACGCCACGCGCATAATTGCTCTGGGATAACTGGATTTGATCGCCCCAGGTCTTTGATAATTGCGCGCTGATCGCGTCCAGCGCAAGCTCAGATTCAGCTTGAATGCGAGAGCCAGTTTGCCAGCTGGCTGCGGTGTAGGACGCGAGGATTAGCGCAAGTGCGCCACCTGCAATGGTCAGTATGCGTTTCATCGTGCGTTCATCCTAGGGTAGGCGTTCAGTGATCGCATGATCACGTGCGACGCGCATATTCAACCAGATCATAGGCCAAACCATTCTCGGGCTGTTGGGGTGATCTTGAGGTTTCGATCCAGAGTACTGGATCGAGTTCGGCAAAGTGAGCGTCGCCTTCGATCTCGGTCTGTACTTCAGTCGCAATGACAGCATCTGCGAGGGGGAGCGCTTGCTGGTAGATCTGTGCGCCTCCAATAATGAAGGCTTGCTCTACATCCTGAACCAGTGTGAGTGCTGCCGCAAGGCTTGTGACAACGTCGACGCCTGGGATTATGCGCGAGACATCCCGGGTGATGACGATATTGCGACGTCCGGGGAGGGGGCGTCCAAGTGAGTCCCAGGTTTTACGTCCCATGATGATGGGGCATCCTAGTGTCGTGCGTTTGAAGTGCGCCAGATCACCGGGGAGCTTCCAGGGTAGGGTGTTGTCGCGACCAATGGTGCGATTTCGGGCATAGGCAACAATCAGTTTGAGCAGCATTCGCCGTATCTTTTTAAAAACTAAATCGCAACAGGCGCTTTAATGTGTGGGTGGTGCGCGTAGTCCTCGATCACAAAGTCCTCATAACGATAGTCAAACAATGAGTCCGGTTTACGCTGGATCACAAGCTTTGGATAAGGATGGGGTGTGCGTGAGAGTTGCAGTTCGACTTGGTCGAAATGATTGCTATAAATATGGCAATCGCCACCGGTCCACACAAAATCACCCACTTCAAGTCCGCACTGTTGCGCGACCATGTGCGTCAGTAACGCGTAGCTTGCGATATTGAACGGGACTCCCAGGAATATATCTGCACTGCGCTGATAGAGCTGGCAGGATAGTTTGCCCTCAGCCACATAAAACTGAAAAAAAGCATGGCAAGGAGGGAGCGCCATATTTTTAATCTCAGCAACGTTCCAGGCCGAAACAATCAGCCGGCGAGAATCCGGTGTGCTGCGAATCTGTTTGAGGACTTGCGAAATCTGGTCAATGTGCTGGCCGTCGGGGGTTGGCCATGAGCGCCATTGCACGCCATACACGGGTCCAAGATCGCCAGTCGGACTTGCCCACTCGTCCCAGATCGTGCAACCATTTTCCTGTAACCAGCGCACGTTCGAGTCGCCACGTAAAAACCATAACAACTCCACAAAGATGCTACGGGTGTGGAGTTTTTTTGTCGTGACTAGCGGAAACCCCTGCGCCAGATCAAAGCGCATCTGATAGCCGAATACCGAGCGGGTGCCGGTGCCCGTACGATCAGTTTTGTTCACACCGTGGGTGTACACATGGCGCATGAAGGTTTCGTACTGATTCATCTGTCAGGATCCTGTTTAAGCTTGCTCAGGTTGCGAGGTTGCCTCTTCGTGGATCTCGGCTGACCAGGTGATGGCAGCTGTATGCGCAAGCATGGCAGAGGCGGAGCAATACTTCTCGTGAGAAAGTGTGATGGCGCGCTCGACTGCCGCTCGAGACAGGTTACGACCGGTCACAGTAAAAACAAAATGGATTTTTGTAAATACTTTGGGATCGACCTCTGCGCGCTCGGCTTGCAGCTTGACAGAACAACCCGTGACAGCGTGTCGACCGCGCTTGAGAATGAGCACGACATCAAAGGCAGTGCAGCCGCCCGTACCAACCAGCACCATTTCCATTGGGCGTGGGGCAAGGTTATGGCCACCGCCTTCAGGGGCGCCATCCATTGCCGTGATATGACCTGTGCCTGTTTGTGCTACGAAGAGCATGCCATCGGGGCCGCCCCAGTCGATTTTGACTTCCATCTTGTATCCCCTGCTTTAAAGCAAGAATGATAATCCCTAATTTCTGAAATTTTCGCAATACGGCCCTTTGGCGGGTGGCGGGATTAAAATGTAATCTGTATCGAATTGGAGCGTTTCATGTCAGATCCTGTCGTTTCTTCGTCGCGCCATCCCCGTTTCGTTCGGCGCCGGGGCTGGTTTGATCCCTTTATCGCTGAGGCGGATGTCGCACTGCAGGTCCTGGCGGGCGGCACAACGGCCTCGCGCGCGAACCCGGCGGGGCCTTTTCAGGCCGATGACATTCGTGCGCTTGATGAGGTGCAAAAAAAACATGCAGCCGGGTTGATGCGTATCAATCATGTCGGCGAAGTCTGCGCACAGGCGTTGTATCGTGGCCAGGCTGCTGTTTGCCGCGATTCAGCGACTGTAGATTTGTTGCATCAAGCCGCGACAGAAGAGATCGACCACCTGGCTTGGTGCGGCCAGCGCCTGAAAGAGCTGCATAGTCATCCAAGCATGCTCAATCCACTCTGGTATGCCGGTTCCTTTGCCCTGGGTCTGCTGGCCGGACGGGCAGGGGTGTCTCGCAGCCTGGGTTTTATGGCCGAAACCGAGCGGCAGGTCGAAGCGCATCTCGATGCACACCTGACAGAGTTGCCGCCAGAGGACGTGCGTTCACGCCAAATCGTCGAGCAGATGAAAATCGACGAGGCCGGGCACCGCATGACGGCTGAGGCGCATGGTGCTTCCACATTGCCTGCTCCGGTAAAGAGTCTGATGACATTTATGTCAAAAATAATGACGACGGCGGCGTATCGTATATAAATGCTTACGGCAATCAATGTTGTTGCGCTGCAACAAAAACAACATTTTTTCTAATAAATGCAGGTAAAAAGTGTTTTTTAAGCCAGTTTGAATAAAGTTCTTGCAACGCACCAAAAATTAGTCTACTATTTGGTTATGGAAGTTCAGTACATAGTGTTTTGACTGGTAGTAAGTAATTCTAGTAATTACCCCAGTTATTTCGCTAAGAGATCATTCTCCTGAACTTGCCCCAGTTGTCTCCTCCACCCTCCTCTTTTGGTGGATTTAGCCCAAGTCTGCAAAGACTTGGGCTTTTTTTTGGCTTTTTTACTTGGTCGCGCGTGACCCAGGGTACGAGCCATTAAAATACTGACTGTGACTTAGAGGGGATTGGATTCAGGCCATAATCCAGTTCTAACCATCATTAGGCGTTGAGAGTCAGCGCGACGGAGATTGTTTTGCAAATTGAGGATGTCAAGATAGCAGTGATAGGCCTGGGGTACGTTGGCCTGCCTCTGGCGGCTGAGTTCGGCAAAAAAAGATCTGTCATTGGATTTGATATCAATCAGGTTCGTATTGACGCCTTAAAAAAAGGTCATGACCACACGCTTGAGGTGGATGATGCAGAGTTGGCAACAGCACGGAGTTTACGTTTCACCACCGAGTTGAGTGAGCTCAAAGAGGCTAATTTTTTTATTGTCACGGTCCCAACGCCGATTGATCAGTTCAATCGGCCTGATCTGACCCCCCTGATCCGCGCAAGCGAAACAATTGGGAAGGTCCTCAAGCCTGGTGACATCGTGGTCTATGAGTCAACGGTCTATCCTGGGGCCACAGAAGAAGATTGTGTGCCCGTGCTCGAAAGACTGTCTGGTCTGAAATTCAATCAGGATTTTTTTGCTGGCTACAGCCCAGAGCGGATTAATCCAGGCGATAAAGCACATCGCGTAAGCACAATAAAAAAAGTGACCTCTGGCTCGACGCCAGAGATCGCTATTTTGGTGGATCAGGTCTACAAGCAGATTATTGTCGCCGGTACGCACCTCGCGCCGAGCATTCGTGTCGCTGAGGCCGCCAAGGTCATCGAAAATACACAGCGCGATGTGAATATCGCCCTGATCAATGAACTCGCACTGATTTTTAACAAGCTGGGTATTGATACCGAGGCCGTTCTCCAGGCCGCCGGCACCAAATGGAATTTCTTGCCTTTCAGGCCAGGTCTGGTTGGAGGGCATTGCATCGGTGTGGATCCTTATTACCTGACCCACAAAGCCCAATCCATTGGTTATCACCCCGAAGTCATTCTGGCGGGGCGTAGACTCAATGATTCGATGGGCTCTTACGTGGTCACTCAGTTAATTAAGACAATGACCTGCCGAGGCATCCAGGTAAAAGGCGCGCGTGTTTTGGTGATGGGCTTGACCTTCAAGGAAAACTGCCCTGACCTGCGCAACACGCGTGTGGTGGATATCGTGCAGGAGCTGCATGAGTACAACGTGGCCGTTGATGTCTATGACCCCTGGGTCGAAAGTAAAGAAGCACAGCATGAATATGGAATTACGCCTGTGACGGACCTGTCAGACGGTGTATATGACGCAGTAATTCTGGCAGTGGCGCATAATGAAATTGCGGCAATGGGCGCGACGCGTATTCACGCGCTCTGCAAGCCTGAGCATGTTGTATATGACCTGAAATATGTTTTCCCCGCCGATCAAACCGATTTGCGGCTGTAACAAACGTAAAAAGTGAGCCGACCATGACCAATCGCTACGAGCAGGTTCAAAAAGAGTTGCGCGCCACACCGCGTGCGTGGCTCGTGACAGGCTGTGCGGGCTTTATTGGATCGAATCTCATTGAGACCCTGCTCGACCTGGATCAGACTGTGGTTGGGCTGGATAACTTTTCTACGGGCTATCAACACAACCTCGATGAAGTACAGGTGACGGTTGCACCGGAACAGTGGGCCAGGTTCACGTTTATCGAGGGCGATATTCGTGATCCGGCTGTGTGCGCGCACGCAGCGACCGGGGTGGATTTTGTCTTGCATCAGGCGGCACTGGGTTCGGTGCCGCGCTCGATCAAGGATCCGGTGACGACCAATGCGGTCAATATTTCAGGATTTCTGAATATGCTGGTGGCTGCGCGCGATGCGCAGGTTGCCTCCTTTGTGTATGCCGCCTCGAGTTCAACTTATGGCGACCACCCGGATTTGCCAAAGGTTGAAGACAAAATTGGCAAACCTTTGTCGCCCTATGCCGTTACAAAATACGTCAATGAACTGTATGCCGATGTTTTTGCGCGAAGCTACGGTTTTGGCAGCGTGGGTCTGCGCTATTTCAACGTGTTTGGTAAACGTCAGGATCCAGATGGTGCCTACGCTGCGGTGATTCCAAAGTGGATTGCGGCGATGATTCGTGGTGATGAGGTCGTAGTCAATGGCGATGGTGAGACCAGCCGTGATTTTTGTTTTGTTGAAAATGCCGTGCAGGCAAATATTCTGGCCGCGATGGCACATCCTGATGGGATGAATCAGGTCTACAACGTTGCGGTGAGCGACCGAACAAGCCTCAATGACTTGTTCGCACACCTCGCCTCGACGCTTGGTCAACATGGCGTGCAGTACGACATGACACCGGTATATCGGGATTTTAGGGAAGGGGATGTGCGCCATTCACAGGCCGACATCAGCAAAGCCAAAAAACTGCTGGGCTATGAGCCCTTGCATAACATTCTGCAAGGGCTTGAGGTCGCAATGCCCTGGTACACGCAGTTTTTACGCTAGTTTTACGCGAGCGCGTCGTGCTTTAGCCGCTCGCGAGTTTGCGCACCCAGTGTGCAGTTGAGGGATCGTACGGGCTGACATCCGGATCGCTGCCGAGCGCATCGAGACGACGCTCAATGTCGCCTGCAAGCCTTTTGCCATACTCAACACCCCATTGATCAAACGGATTCAGGCCCCAGAGCACGCCCTCTACAAACACCTTGTGCTCGTAGAGTGCCAGCAGTGAGCCGAGATGTTTTGCACTGAGTTGAGGCAAGACGATCAGCGTTGACGGTCTGCCGCCAGGATGCACACGGTGCTTGGCGAGCGTCGATGCCCGTGCGGCATCGGGTTCGGTCTTGAGCACTTCGGCCAGGGCCTGTTCGTAGGATTTTCCCTTCAGTAAGGCTGCACGTTGCGCCAGGCAGTTCGCGACGAGCAAGCGATGGTGGCGTGTGTGTCGATGATCCGGCTTTGCACAGACGATAAAGTCTACGGGCGCACCCTTGCCATCCTGATGGAGCCACTGAAAAAACGTGTGCTGGCTGTCGGTGCCTGGCATGCCCCAGACTGCGGGGCTGGAGGGGACATCAAGGGTCTCGCCATCCTTCTGGGTGGACTTGCCCAGTGATTCCATTTCGAGCTGCTGTAGCCATGGCACGAGGTTGTACAGTCTCGCGTCATACGGGCATAACGCGAACGAGGCATACCCCAGCACGCTGCAATTGACGACGCCGCTCAAGGCCATCTGAACGGGAGCATTTTCTTCGACTGGCGCATTTAAAAAATGCTGATCCATCGCTTCGGCACCCGCGAGCAGGTCGTTGAGTGCTTCTTGACCGAGACCCAGGGCAATGGGTAGTCCGATCGAAGACCAGATTGAGTAGCGACCGCCTACCCAATCCCA
>CANBUF010000029.1 GCA_947372575.1 Alcaligenaceae bacterium
ATATCGAATCGTGACTGATGATGCGCTGGACTTGACTGTCTTGCAGAATAAATTCCAGACGCGTTGCAGGGTAGCCAGGATCGAGGGGGAGATAAGCCGCCCCTGTTTTCAAGACTGCGAGCGTTGCGACCATCAGCTCTTCAGAGCGCTCCAGCAGCAGCGCGATAATTTCACCTGGTCCAACGCCTTCAGTAATCAGGTGTCGTGCCATCTGGTTGGCTCGCGCATCGAGTTCAGCATAAGTCAGATGCGTAACGGCCCCGTTTTCCTTAAATAGCAGGGCGAAAGCCTCGGGCTGGCGTGACACCTGCATTTCAAAAAGTTGTGGGATATTCAGTGCGGTGGCTTCGGTTGGGAGTGCAGCCCCGGCAGATTGCTCGATGAGTGCCTGACGCTCCATGGCGTCGGTCAGCCGGATCGCAGCGAGTGGTGTTTCGGCAATTTGAGGTAACGCACGGATTAGACCTGTCAGTCTATCCATGAATTGCTGCGCATGTGATGCATCCATGCGTGCACGATCAAACGTCAGACGCAGGCTGAGGGTTTTGCCAGGAATTGCACCCAGAGCGAGGGGATAGTTCGTTCCATCATGACCCAGGCTTTCAAGAACAGTGAGATCGCCCACAGGGATGGCTGAAGCGTCCGTTGGGAAATTTTCAAATACAAATAGCGCTTCAAAAATTGACATCCCGGGGAATCCTGCCAGAGTCTGGATCGCTGCTAATCCAATATGTGAATGCACATCCTGTTCGGATTGTGCTGTTTGCTGATGCCTAAGCCACTTTGCCAGCGACTCGCCAGCTGGCAAATGCATAAAGAGTGGCAGGGTATCGATAAATAGTCCGACAGCCTGATCGATACCGCTGACCGTGTTTGCGCGGCCGTTATGGACGCTGCCAATGACAATTTCGGATAGTCGACTGGTTCGCGCCAGTACCAGTGCAAACAGTCCCAAGAGCACGCTGGCCTGAGTCAGAGCATTGGTGCGTGCAAACTGATCGAACTGTTCATTGAGCGACGAATCAAAGGTGAAGTAGACTGCACCTGTCCCTGTATGTTCAACCGCGGGGGGGATTAATTGCAGTCTGCTAGGTTCGGTCAGTTCATTCAGGTGATTCTTCCAGTACTGGCGCGCAGCTTGAAGGTCCTGGCGTGCAAGCCACTGCAGATGGTCCTGCCAGGCAAAGGGGCGACTCAGTTTTTCTGGTAATGCTCTGACATCACAGTCATAGATATGAGCAAGCTCGCGCATCAAAATGGGGAGTGACCATCCATCAAGAATCAGATGATGTTTAGAGATGAGGATGGCAGATTTTTGTTCCCCCAGATCGCCGATACGTAATCGAACGAGAGGCTGATGACCGAAATCAAAACCATCTTTGAGATCCATACTCTGTATCTGTGCGACACGCTGTTCATAGTTACCCGTTAATTCGACCACCTGGTCGTCACAGGTCGCATCACCTCGGATCACCGCCAAGCCTGGCGCAATATCAGCCGGAGCCAGTACCAGACGTAAAATCGCATGCCGTTTGATCACGCGAGCCCAGGCGCGCTGCATCGCCTCGATGTCAAGTTTGCCTTGCACAATCAGAATGATCTGAATGTGATACGGGTCTTCTAGGCCTTCGGCACGCGCCATACTTTCAAAAGCAAGGCCTTGTTGTGACGGAGTCAGTGGAACAATATCTTGCAAATCAGGATATTGCTGCATCAGTTGATCCAGCACACTCTGATTCAGAACGGGCTGCTGCTCTATCTTATGCGTGACAAGCGGGTAGTCCGAAGGCGTGTGCCGATTCTCGAACGGTGCTTCTAGGCAATGCTGAGATACAGTCTGAAGCATTGTTTCAAAGCACCGCGCCAACTGTTCAATTGACTCTTTGGCGTATGCGGCACCGCAATAATGAATATCAAAGCGCAATGCGCCATCTGAATGAATGAGTGCATTGATTTCAATCAGATGCAGTCGCTGTCTCAGCGGGTCGTCTTCAGAGGTGCTAGCAAAGCCTTCGGCGAGTTGCCATTGATCGGCTGCGTCCTGTTTTTTGTCAATACGGCCCAAATAGTTGAAAACAAGTTGAGGAGCAATGGTTTCTCCCTGTGCGATCTTGCTGTCTGCATCCAGATAGCGCAGGATTCCATAACCCAGGCCCTTGTCAGGCATTGCTCGCAATCGTTCTTTGACGCGTCGTACTGCGTGTCCCGCACTTGCGAGATCATTCAGATTCAGATCCCCAACCTCGAGTCGAAGTGGGAACATGCTTGTGAGCCAGCCTATGGTTCGAGAGAGATCCGCATCGGTTTCCCGGCCATGACCTTCTAGCGCAATGACCGTGTCGCCAAGATCATGTCCGTATTGACGCAAACTCCATTGGCGAAGTGCGAGTCCAAGGGAGGCAAGCAATACGTCGTTGACAGCGCCATGATAGGTTGCCTGCGCACGTGTGAGTTGCTCGGTTTGTGCGTTGTTCAGTTGCCCTTTGGTGGTGGCAATGGTTTGATACGTATTGTTTCGTGCATCGATCAGATGGTCCTGCGGCAGTAGATCTGTATTCGCTGCCTGGGATAGCCAAAGCCCTTCTTCAGCGCGACGCGCTCCGAGCTCTCCCTCAAGAGCGAGAGCCTGAGCCCATGCGCGTAATGACATGGTGCGTGCTGGCAGCGATGCCGTCGTGTCAGTCGTGAGGAGTTTCAGATCATCGAGCAATATTCGCCATGACACGCCGTCAACAACAAAGTGGTGTAGCGTCAATACCAGCAGTGAAGGACGTTCATTGCGCTTGACCCATAATGCAGCGATCATTGCGCCAGGCTGTTGCGGGGACAGTTTGATACTGAGAGCGCTCATTGCCTGTATCAGTGTCTGTTCGGCATGCACAGGATCTAGCGCTGTTAAATCAAGTACGGCAATTTCAGGTGCTGATGCTTGATCAGCGGAGTCGATGATAAATTTGGTCTCTACGCCTTGGCCGACTGTGCGTAAACGTAATGCGCCATGATGTTGGACAAGGGCGCTTAACGCTTTGCTGACCTGAGCATGACTGACATGGGCAGGGGCTTGTAAACAAATCGTTTGATTGAAGCGGTCAATAGATTGATTCGCGCTTAGATATTCAAGATAGATGGGGAGTGCGGGAACCGATCCATCTTCAACCCAGACCTCATCGGCAAGCGTTGACACTACGTCTTTCAGTACCTCTGCCAACGCGGCAGGACTTTGATTCTTAAAAATATCGCGGACATTAATCATGTGTCCCGCAGCACGAACGCGACTGACCAGCCGAATTGCCGATATGCTATCACCGCCAAGTGCAAAGAACCCATCATCAATGCCGACCTGTTCGGCGCCGGTGATTTCTGCAAAGAGATTGCACAGCAAGGTCTCTGCGTGGTTGCGAGGTGCGCGGTAGTTCTGGGTGCTGGACTGAATGGCGGGTTCTGGCAGAGCGCGTCGATCAAGTTTGCCATTGGCGCTGAGCGGCAAGGCATCAATCGCCACAAAGTAGGCGGGCACCATGTACTCGGGTAATGTAGTGAGTAGCGTTGCACGCAGCTTGTCGGTGTCGGGTCCGGGTTGTCCGGCACGTGCGACCAGATACGCCACCAGGCGTTGGTCGCCCTGGATCATGCGGGTGATGACGGCGACCTGTGCGAGGGTCGTGTCCTGTGCCAGTAGCGCGGCTTCGATTTCACCGAGCTCGATGCGATAGCCACGGACCTTGACCTGGTCGTCGGCGCGCCCGAGGTATTCGATTGCTCCATCCGCGCGTCTGCGTGCCAGATCGCCCGTGCGATACATGCGCGCGCCGGGTAAGCCGAGTGGGCAGGCGACAAAGCGCTCGGCAGTCAGTCCACTGCGTCCGAGGTAGCCGCGTGCCAGACCGGTGCCTGCGATATAGAGCTCGCCCATCACCCCATGGGGCAGGGGCTCGAGCATGGCATCGAGAATATATAGTTGGGTGTTCCAGATCGGATGACCGATAGGCGGGGTCTGCGTGCCGTCTTGCGCGCTGCAGGGCCAGACCGATACGTCGATGGCCGCTTCAGTCGGGCCGTAGAGGTTCCACAGTCGCGTGTGTGGCAGGCGCGCAAAGGTCTGCGCCTGCACGGCACCGCTCAAGGCCTCGCCGCTGGTGACGATCTGCGTAATCGTGCTGCACTGTTGGGGCTCAAGGGCCTCGAGAAACACCGCAAGCATCGACGGCACAAAGTGCAGCACGCTCACACGATGTTGCTCAATCACTGATTTCAGATACGCGGGGTCTTTCTGACCCTCTGGACGCGCAATGACGAGCGCTGCACCGGTCATCAGTGGCAAGAACCACTCCCAGACCGCGACGTCAAAGCCGATGGCAGTTTTTTGTAACACGCGGTCCTGGCGACCCAGAAGCATGGTGTCCTGCATCCAGAGCAATCGGTTGACGACTGCGTGATGCGTGTTGCCTGCACCTTTTGGGGTGCCGGTCGAGCCTGAGGTGTAAATGAGGTAGGCGAGATGTTCGGGTAAAAGAGGCTGCGGGCGCTCTTGTGCAGTAATTTCCTCGGCAGGCAGGGTCTGCAGGAGGTGTTGGACCTGCGGATCCGAGAGGTCTAGCAGCGAAGGCAGCGTCGTCAAGACGGCATGCGCCTGTGGGGTATGCGGTGTCAGTGACGCCAGGCCTTGCTGCAAGGCCTGGGCACGCACACTTGAGGTGAGCAGGAGCTGGGACTGGCTGTCGGTGAGCATGAACTGCAGGCGTGAGGCAGGCAGATCGGGGTCAAGTGGCAGATAGGCGGCGCCTGCTTTCATGACCGCGAGCATGGCCACAATCATTTGCGGTGACCGCTCGAGCAGGATGGCAACAATCTGATCGGCAGCGATCCCGGTCGCGATCAGATGTCGGGCCAGTTGATTGGACTGCGCGTCGAGTTCGGCAAAGCTCATGCTTGTGCCGGTGATATGGCCCGCGTGCTGTTCAAAGAGCAGGGCGCACTCGTCAGGCGTGCGCGCAAGCTGTGCGGCAAACAATGCCGGCAGATTCTGCGGCTGTGCAGATAACTCTGCCAGAGGGCCGCAGGATTCGCGGATCACATTGTCGCGTTGTGTACGGTCCGTCATTGACAAAGACACCAATGGCACGTCAGGAGACGCGATCATTGCCTCTGTTAGATTGACAAAGCAGCTCGCCCAGATTTCGACATTCGAAGCTTGGAAAAGATCTGCGTCGTATTCGAACACGCCTGATACATCGCCCGAGGCCAGTGGCTCAAGGGCAAGCGTCAGATCAAATTTCGTTGTTGCCAGACCGACTGGTACTTTTTCACACGTTGTGCCAGTCAATGCAAAGTCTGCATCTCCTTGGTTTTGAAATGACAACATCGTCTGAAATATTGGTGTGTGATCTAGCGATCGTGCCACGCCGATGTCTTCAACTAGTAATTCAAATGGCAAGTCCTGGTCAATAATCGCTGACTCAACCTGTTTCTTTGTTTGACTGAACAGCTCTCGCGCAGTGCTTTGTGAGGTGGTATGAACAGGTATAGCCAGAGTGTTTAGAAAGAATCCAACGATTTGTTCTGTCTCTGTTCGTGTTCGACCTGAAATTGGAGAGCCGATAACGACCGTTGCTTGCCCGGCAAGGCGGCTGAGCACGACACCGTAGGCTGCGAGCAGCGCTGCAAAAAAAGTTGTTTGCGTGGACTTCGCTAGATTTTCGAGCCCCTGGACTGTGCGTGCCGGAATCTTGATATGCACATAGCCTGCCTGATGCATGCGGTCTGCATGGCGGGGATGATCGGCGGGTAAGGTTAATCTGTCAGGGATACCAAACAGTCTGTCTTTAGATCGTTTAAGTTTTGCATCCAGTTTCTTTTTGAGTACAGCTTCTTGCCAATGCGCCCAGTCACTGTATTGAATCGGCAGAGCAGGCATTTGTGGTGTTTGCCCAGCATTAAAGGCTGCGTATGCAAGTTTGAGTTCGCGAGCGATGATGCTCCACGATACGCCATCGCCAGCATGGTGATGCATGGTAAGCATCAGTACATGTTCGAGCGCACTTAATATGATCAGACCTGCGCGAAAGGGGATTTCGGCGGCAAGATTAAATGGTGTGGCAGCTTCTTGGCGAATGATGCGGCTGGTCTGTTCAGCACATTGCTCGGGACTTGCGTGTTGCAGCGCCGACAGGTCTGTGATGATCAGCGGTTTTTGCTGGGTAGGTACCTCTGTCAGTATCCCGATCGGGTGGCCGTCTTCACTTTCGGTGATCAGTGTGCGCAATGACTCGTGACGCTCAATGATATATCCCAGTGCGCTGGCCAGGGCATCAATATTGATTGGGCCGTGCAGTCGCACGGCCAAGGGCATATTGTAGGTCGCGCCATTCTGCTCGATTTTATCGAGTGTCCAGAGTCGGCGTTGTCCGTAAGAAAGGCTGATTTTAGTAGTCAATTTTTAATTCTCAGTAATGCGACCGAAACCTCGGATGAGCATCGGCTCATCGTCGTCTTCCAACGAATCAAGGTGTGGCGCAAGTGACTCTGGTGTGGTGAATTCAAACAGAGTACGTAAAGGGAGGACCGTGCCATTCTGTGAGCGCAACCGGGCGATCAGGCGCATCGCAAGCAAGGAGTGGCCGCCAATCGCAAAAAAGCTGTCATCCACGCTGACTTGTTCAGTACCGGTAATTTCACTAAATAGCTGACAAAGCAAAATTTCGTTATCTGTCGTCGGCGCACGATACGCATTTTCGCGTGTACGTCCCTCAGGAACAGGTAGTGCACGTCGATCAAGTTTTCCATTTGGTGTGAGAGGCAAGCTATCAACCGCAAGAAAATAGGATGGAATCATGTATTCAGGTAAATGAGCTGCCAGGGTCTTGCATAGCATCGAATAATCCGGTGCTGTTTGATTCGGATAGGTGACAAAGTAAGCAATTAGACTCTTGATGGCATTTACATCTCGGGCGATCACTGCGACCTGTGCAAAACAATCAAAATATTTAAGTAGGGCCGCCTCAATTTCACCCATTTCAATTCGAAAGCCGCGCAATTTAACTTGTTCGTCAGCGCGACCGAGAAAATAAATCTGACCATCACTTCTACGCGCCAGATCGCCTGTTCTGTACATGCGTGTGCCAGACTTACCAAAAGGGCACGCCATAAATTTTTCAGCGGTCATACCAGGTTTGCCAAGATATCCACGAGCCAAGCCTATTCCTGCGATGTAAAGCTCACCCACAATCCCGTCTGGCACGACATTGAGCGAAGCATCCAGAATATATAACTGGGTATTCCAGATGGGTTCACCGATAGGAGGGAATTCATTCCATTCAGTCGGGTCAGCAGAGAGTGAATAATTACTGACCACATGGGCTTCGGTCGGGCCATAGAAGTTATGCAGCCGCGACTCAGGATGCGCCATAAATGCAGAGCGAATTTCTGGCGTGATTTGTAATTGCTCACCAGCGGTAAATACTGCTTGTGGCCATCCTTTATGGTCAAAGCTGTTTCTTGCTTCAGCCAGGCTGGCCAACACCACAAAGGGTGCGAACAAATGTTCGACTTTTTGGGCATGCATATGCTCAAGTAAGGCGCGACTATCCCGCCGACACTCATCATCAACGAGTACTAATGCCGCACCACAACAGAAGGCGGATGCGATTTCTTGTGCCGAGGCATCGAAGCCGACGGGAGAATATTGCAGTACGCGAGGTGTGCTGCTAGGCAGGTGACCTTCTTTCCATTTCACGAGATTGCCAAGAGCCCCGTGTAAAAAGCTTACCCCTTTGGGCATTCCGGTACTGCCTGACGTATACATGACATACACCAGATTGTCAGCCGAAACGGGTATCTTGAACTCATCCCTGGTTAGGCTGTCGGTGGGCAGTGTAGAGATATGGCTGGCGACATCCAGGTCGTCGAGAACCCAAGCAGGTGGTAGTGCGATATCAGAATCTTCGCCAAGCAGCGCATCGTAACGGTGGCGCGTACAGAGTAGCGCGATGGCGCGACTGTCTGTCAGCATGTAGGAAAGACGAACGCTTGGATAGTTCGAGTCAAGAGGCAAATAGGCTGCGCCCGCCTTGATTGTTGCAAGAATGGCAACAATCATTGCAGGAGAGCGATCAATCAGAATGCCGACAATCTGATCTGTTTGCACGCCTTGTTGCAAAATATAACGGGCAAGTCGGTTGGAGGCTTGATCGAGCTCCCGATAACTCATGGTCTCCTGATCAGCTATCAGTGCAATCGCGTCAGGTTGGCGCTTGACTTGTGCTTCAAAGGCTTGAGTAAAGACAAGATATTCTGGTTCGATCGTGACATGCTCGCCTGAAGAGCGGGCAATACATGCGCGTTGCGCTGCGGGATCCATCAAAGGCAAGAGCGTGACGGATTGCTCAGGATTCAGGCAGAGTGAGGCTGTCACGTTGTAAAAAGCATCTGCCCACTTCAACACACTTGATTCATCGAACAGATCTGCATCAAACTCAAAGTCTCCAAGTAGAGATCCATCTGATTCTTTACTTAAATGCAGCGTGAGATCAAATTTGGCGGTCGGTAATGCGACGCCTTGAGAGCTGCACGCGAGACCTTGTAAAGAAAATTTCGGTATCGCATCACTCTGAAAGGCAAACATGGCCTGGAAAACAGGTGTGTTGACCATTGAGCGGCTCAGATTCAAGCCGTCCAGTAATTTTTCAAAAGGCAGGTCTTGATCATCTAGGGCCGCTTGCACCGTTTCGCGTGCTCGCTCAATGAGCGTCAAGCCTGAACAGTCGCCAGCGATCGAAATGGGTAATGCAAGAGTATTGAGTAAAAATCCGACAAGATTTTCGATTTCAGTATGGTTGCGTCCCGCGACAGGTGCACCGATCACGACTTCTGTTTGTCCGGCGAGCCTGCCTAAGGTCGCAGCATAGGCTGCGAGCACTACTGTAAAGAGGGTCGTGCCCTGTGTCTGAGCAAGAACTTCTAGTCGCTGCACTGTCTGCACAGGGATACTGATAGGTAGATAGCCTGCGCGGTGGGCACGTTGCGCCATTCGAGGATGGTCGAGTGGCAGTGTCAGCAATTCGGGCATGTTTGCCAGACGCTTGCTTGCGCGCTCGAGCTTGGGACCGATGCTGGCTTCGAGAGTTCTTTGTTGCCATACCGCCCAGTCACTATATTGGACAGAGATAGGCGCCCAGTCAGGTGCTTTTCCTTGCTTGTATGCTTGATAGGCTTGTTCGAGTTCATTTGCAATGATGTGAGCGGACACGCCATCGCCTGCATGATGGTGCAATGTCAGTGAGAGCACTGCATGGGTTTTAGCCGAAATCGTTAAGTGTGCGCGAAGTGGGAGGTCATGCTGTAAGTCAAATGGTTGAGCAGCTTGTCTGTCGATCACTGTCTTGAGTTTTTCTTCGGCACCAAGTGGGTCGTACGCAAAGCGTTCAGTCAGATCGCTGATTGTGAGTATGTCGCCTGTGCTTGGTGTGGATAGCAATCGACCCAGTGGCGTGCCCTCATCGTCTTCGGTGATCACGGTACGCAGAGACTGGTGACGGCTCACCAGCGCAACCAGCGACTGGCGCAGTGCCGGAATATCTAGTATGCCATTCAGATAAACAGCCACGGCCATGTTATAGGTGGCTGAGGCACCATCGACGCGGTCAAGTGTCCAGAGTCGACTTTGACCATAAGACAGCGCAACCGTATCATCATTGATCCGACCCATACCCGCGATGAGCTGAGGCCCTTGGTCCGTCGCAAGCGTTTCAAGATGTTGTGCGAGCGATGCAGGCGTCGGGCATTCAAATAGTGTACGCAGGGCGATTGTGATGCCCGACTGTTGTCTGACCTGAGCAACCAGTCGCATGGCTAACAAAGAATGGCCACCAATCGCAAAAAAGTTATCGTCTAGACCGACATTCTGGTTGCCAGTTATTTCAGAAAATAAGCGGCAGATGAGTATTTCATTTTTAGATTGTGGTGCCCGGAAATTGTCAGCATTCAAGTCCAGATTCGGTTCTGGTAAGGCACGACGATCCAGTTTTCCATTTGCGTTCAATGGTAACTTTTCAATGGTGACAAAGTAAGTTGGCACCATATAGTCAGGTAGCGTCGCGAGCAGCGTTTCACGCAGGCGCGTTACATTTGGTACGTCCTGTTCGGCACGCGCAACCAGGTACGCCACCAGGCGCTGATCACCGTTTATCTTGCGCGCAATCACGGCAACTTGAGACAATGTCTCAAAACCCTCTAGTAGTGTGGTTTCAATTTCACCAAGTTCAATGCGATAACCCCGGATTTTGACCTGATCGTCTGCTCGGCCAAGGTATTCAATTGCACCGTCCATGCGCTTGCGCGCCAGATCACCGGTGCGATACATACAGGCACCATCAGCGCCAAAGGGACAAGCAATAAATCGTTCCGCTGTCAAACCTGCCCGGCCCATATATCCCCGTGCCAGACCTTTTCCTGCAATGTAGAGCTCGCCGACGACCCCATTGGGGACCGGCTCAAGCATTGTGTCGAGAATATAGAGTTGCGTGTTCCAGATAGGATGCCCGATAGGCGGGGTCTGAATGCCGTCATCAATCCGACAGCGCCATTGCGCTACGTGGATGGCTGCTTCGGTTGGACCATAAAAATCCCAGAGCTCAATCCCTGGTAAGCGCTCGAACGTCTGCGCTTGCAGGGATCCTGTCAAGGCCTCACCGCTGGTGACGATCTGCTTGATTGATTTGCATTCGCCTTGCTCCAGTTCTTCAATGAACATTGCCTGCATTGAGGCGACGAAATGCACAACGGTAATACTGTGCTGTTCGATGACTTGCCTGAGATAGGCGGGCTCTTTATGACCATCTGGTTTTGCAATCACGAGTGTCGCACCCGTCATCAAGGGTAGGAACCATTCCCATACTGCGACATCAAATCCGATAGCTGTTTTTTGCAGAATGCGGTCATCCGCAGCTAAATGCAGAACGCTCTGCATCCAGTCCATGTGGTTGACAACGGCTTCATGGGAATTGCCTGCACCTTTTGGTAGGCCTGTTGAGCCCGAGGTGTAGATCAAATAGGCGAGATGTTTAGGCAGTAAAGGCGTCACACGCTCTGTCTGACTAATCGTGCCACCTGAAAACTGTATTAACTCACCACAGAGCGAGGCCTCGTCCAGATCGATTGCGACTGGCAATCTTGAACTGTCTGACTGCAAGCTCGC
>CANBUF010000030.1 GCA_947372575.1 Alcaligenaceae bacterium
GGTTTGCTGTGCATAGCGCAGCTTGTTGGGTTCCATTTCTTTGTCGCGGCCTTCGTAGATGACGCCGCGTGAATCACAGACATAAATATTCTTTTTTGCAATCCCCAGATGAACCAGCAAGTCCAGGCAGGCAATCGCAGCCGCTCCAGCGCCGGACACGACCAGTTTGACCTGATCCATTTTTTTGCCCACGACCTTCAAGCCATTGAGGATCGCGGCAGAGGAAATGATTGCCGTACCGTGCTGGTCGTCATGAAAAACCGGAATTTTCATGCGCTCTTTGAGTTTTTTTTCGATATAAAAACACTCGGGTGCTTTGATGTCCTCGAGATTAATGCCGCCCAGGGTTGGCTCAAGCGCTGCAATGATGTCAACCAGTTTGTCCGGATCGGTTTCGTCCAGTTCAATATCAAACACATCAATTCCGGCAAACTTCTTGAACAGACAGCCTTTTCCTTCCATGACGGGTTTGGAAGCCAGGGGGCCGATATTGCCGAGTCCAAGTACTGCAGTTCCATTTGTAATCACGCCAACCAAATTGGCACGCGAGGTGTATTTGGCCGCAGCGGTATCGCCTTCGGCGTGAATCGCCATACAGGCATGGGCAACACCTGGGGAATAGGCCAGCGACAAGTCATCCTGATTAGCAAGTGGCTTAGTCGGTGTGACCGAAATTTTGCCGGGTGTTGGATATGCGTGATAATCCAGTGCCAGTTTTGCGAGATTTTCGTCCATGTTCTGCTTTATGTGTTTGTGATGGAATTGGGGTGGAAAGTTTTGCGTAAGCTTACAGGTAAGTTTCAACGTTGGCAGCCTCTGCGGCCATCTTTCGATTTTGCGGTGCAGCATGTGCAGTGCAGCATCAAAAACGCGCCAAATAAGCCTCAACAGGTATACATTGCAAGACTTCAGCAAGAAAAACCAAGCAGCTATTAGGGCAAGGGGTTATACTTTGTGGCCGGTACTCTAGGCTCTTAAAACTGCCTTCTGCCCCGCTATCCGCAAACCGGTTAGGCCGAACAAGCGGAAGGTTTTCCTGCATCGCAACGGGTGAAGCACTCGACAAGGTGAAGCGTCAAAATGTCATCAGAACTTGAATCACTATCTAATTCGTACCTCTTTGGGGGCAACGCGCCCTACGTAGAAGAACTCTACGAGGCCTATCTGGATAATCCAGGCTCCGTGCCGGATAACTGGCGAAACTATTTCGATCAGCTCCAGAATTCGCCTGCAACAGATGGTCAAGAAGCAACGCGCGATCAGGCACATGCGCCGATTGTCGAGTCCTTTGCACAGCGCGCTAAAGCAAATGCTTTCGTGTCGCGTGGACAGGAGCCCGACCTGGCTGTTGCCATGAAGCAGGTTCACGTTCAATCACTGATTGCCGCTTACCGCACGCTCGGTTCACGCTGGGCAGACCTCGATCCGCTCAAGCGTCAGGATCGCCCTAGTATTCAAGAACTCGACCCTGCTTTCTACGGGCTGACCGAAGCCGATCTGGATCAGGTGTTCTCTGCCTCCAATACCTACTTCACCAAAGCCACCACGATGTCGCTGCGCGATATCCTGAAAGCGCTGCGCGACACCTACTGCCGTTCGGTGGGGGCTGAATACATGCATGTTTCCGATCCAGCGATCAAGCGCTGGATTCAGGAGCGTCTCGAATCAACGTTCAGTGCGCCTGTTGTATCGCCTGAGCGTAAACGCCACTTGTTGCAACAGCTGACCGAGGCCGAAGGCCTTGAGCGCTTCTTGCACACAAAATACGTTGGCCAAAAACGCTTTTCTCTTGAGGGTGGTGACAGTTTCATCGCTTCGATGGACGAGCTGGTCAATCATGCAGGTGATTCCGGCGTGCAAGAAATTATCGTTGGCATGGCGCACCGTGGTCGTCTGAACATGCTGGTCAACATCATGGGCAAAATGCCAGGCGACCTGTTTGCAGAATTCGAGGGCCATCATGCAGAAGGCCTGACCGATGGCGATGTGAAATATCACAACGGGTTTTCAAGTGACTTGTCGACCCGTGGTGGTCCGGTTCACCTGTCATTGGCGTTTAACCCTTCACACCTTGAGATCGTCAACCCAGTCGTCGAAGGCAGCGTTCGCGCGCGCCAGGAACGTCGCGGTACGGATGGTTATAAACAGGTCTTGCCAGTGCTGGTGCACGGTGATGCCGCGTTTGCAGGCCAGGGCGTTGTCATGGAAACCCTCAACCTCGCCGAAACGCGCGGTTATGGTACGGGCGGTACCGTTCATCTGGTGATTAACAACCAGATCGGCTTCACCACCTCTGATCCACGCGATACACGTTCGACCATCTACTGTACCGATGTGTCAAAGATGATTGAAGCTCCCGTGTTTCACGTCAATGGCGATGATCCCGAAGCAGTCGCATTTGCCACACGTCTTGCACTTGATTTTCGTATGCAGTTTGGTCGTGATGTCGTCGTCGATATCGTTTGTTTCCGTAAGCTCGGACACAACGAGCAAGATACACCTGCACTGACCCAGCCTTTAATGTACAAACGTATTGGTGTGCATCCTGGCACCCGTAAGCTCTATGCCGACAAGCTCACTGCTCAAGGCGTTCTGAAAGAAGGTGATGGCGATCAGCTGGTCAAAGACTATCGCCAATACATGGAAGACGGTCGTCGCACGATCGAGCCAGTGCTCACCAACTACAAGAGCAAGTATGCAATCGACTGGTCGCCATTCCTGAGTGCAAAATGGACAGATCAGGCGGATACAGCTGTGCCACTGGCTGAACTCAAGCGCCTGGGCGAACGTCTGACGCAAGTCCCCGAAGGCTTTACACCGCACATGCTGGTGTCCAAACTGCTCAAAGACCGTAGCGCGATGGCGCGTGGTGAGCAGAATCTGGACTGGGGCATGGGTGAGCATCTGGCCTTTGCCTCACTGGTTGCTTCTGGTTATGCCTTGCGCATTACAGGTCAGGACTCGGGTCGTGGCACCTTTACACATCGTCATGCTGTCTTGCACGATCAGAATCGTGAGCGCTGGAACGACGGTACCTATATTCCTTTACAAAACGTCGCCGAAGGTCAGGCACCTTTTGTTGTGATTGACTCGGTCTTGTCCGAAGAAGCAGTGTTAGGCTTTGAGTATGGCTACTCATGTGCAGATCCGAACACCTTGACGATCTGGGAAGCGCAGTTTGGCGATTTCGTCAACGGCGCCCAGGTAGTGATCGATCAGTTTATCGTCTCGGGTGAAGCAAAATGGGGCCGTCAGTCAGGCTTGACCATGATGTTGCCGCACGGTTACGAAGGCCAGGGTCCAGAACACTCTTCCGCACGGATCGAGCGCTTTTTGCAACTCTGTGCTGACAACAATATTCAGGTGGTGCAGCCAACCAGTGCCTCGCAGATTTTCCACCTGTTGCGCCGTCAGATGATCCGTCAGTTCCGCAAGCCACTTGTGATTCTGACCCCCAAGTCGCTCTTGCGTAACAAGGATGCAGGCTCACCCCTGACAGACTTGTCTAACGGACGCTTCCGTCCAATCATCGGCGAAGTTGATGATCAGATCAATCCAGCCACAGTCAAACGCGTGCTGGCGTGTTCGGGCAAGGTCTACTACGACCTGGTCAACGGTCGTCGTGAACGTAAAGCAGATAACGTCGCGATTATGCGTGTCGAGCAGCTCTATCCCTTTGCGCACAAGACATTCGAAACTGAATTGCGCAAATATCCTAAGGCAACAGAAGTCGTCTGGGTGCAGGATGAGCCGCAAAACCAAGGTCCCTGGTTCTATGTGCAGCATCATTTGTACGAGAACATGTCTGCAGGTCAAAAGCTGGGTTATGCAGGACGTCCTGCCTCAGCTTCACCTGCTGTTGGGTATCTGGCTAAACACCAGGAGCAGCAAAAAGCGTTGGTCGAACAGGCATTTGGCAAGTTCAAATCCTTCGTGCTGACTAAATAAGCTTACCCAGTCGTATAAACAGATAAACGCATCTAATACATTACGGAAAAAATAATGGCTATCACCGATGTTGTTGTGCCCCAGTTGTCAGAGTCAGTCTCCGAAGCAACCTTACTCACCTGGAAAAAGAAACCCGGCGAAATGGTTCAGGCTGATGAAATCCTGATTGAAGTCGAAACAGACAAAGTTGTGCTCGAGGTCCCTGCGCCTGCATCTGGTGTATTTGCCGAAATCGTCAAGGCTGATGGCAGCCTGGTCGCGTCCGGTGAAGTGATTGCGCGTATTGATACCGCTGCAACTGCAGCTGCAGCACCCGCCGCTGCAGCCCCTCCTGCCGCAGTCGTCGCTCCAGCCGCAGCCCCTGCCGCCAAAGCTTCTGCAGGTGCGATTGCTTCGCCTGCTGCAGCCAAAATCCTCGCCGAAAAAGGCATGTCGGCTGATGGCGTCGCAGGTTCAGGTCGCGATGGCCGTGTCACCAAAGGCGACGCAATGGGTGCCTCCGCTGCGCCTGCCGCTGCGCCCGCCAAAGCAGCTGCTCCTGTTGTGCCAATGACTCAGTCACTCGACGGTCGTCCAGAGCAACGTGTTCCCATGAGCCGCTTACGTGCCCGTGTGGCTGAGCGTCTGTTGCAATCGCAGCAGGACAACGCCATCCTGACCACGTTCAACGAAGTCAACATGCAAGCCGTGATTGACCTGCGTAACCTGTACAAGGACAAGTTTGAGAAAGAACACGGCGTCAAGCTCGGCTTCATGTCCTTCTTTGTCAAGGCAGCTGTTGCTGCGCTCAAGCGTTATCCTTTACTTAACGCTTCAGTCGATGGCAAAGACATCATTTATCACGGTTACTTTGACATTGGTATTGCAGTCGGCAGCCCACGCGGCCTGGTTGTGCCAATTCTGCGTAACGCTGATCAGATGTCAATTGCTGATATCGAAAAAACAATTGCCGATTTCGGCAAGCGTGCTGGCGAAGGCAAACTCGGTATCGAGGAAATGACTGGCGGCACCTTCTCCATCTCGAACGGTGGCGTTTTTGGTTCGATGCTCTCGACTCCAATCATCAATCCTCCCCAGTCCGCTATTCTGGGTGTGCATGCAACAAAAGAGCGTGCCGTGGTTGAAAAAGGCCAGATTGTGATTCGTCCAATCAACTATCTGGCAATGTCTTACGATCACCGCATTATTGATGGTCGTGAAGCGGTGCTCGGTCTGGTTGCCATGAAAGAAGCACTCGAAGATCCACAGCGTTTGTTGCTTGAAATCTAAGCAGGAAAAAAAATGTCTAATCAATTTGATGTTGTTGTTATTGGTGCGGGCCCGGGCGGCTATATTGCTGCCATTCGCGCCGCGCAGCTTGGTATGTCGGTTGCGTGTATTGATGCCTGGCAAAATGGTCAGGGTGGTCCGGCACCAGGTGGTACATGCACGAACGTTGGCTGCATTCCTTCTAAGGCAATGCTCCAGTCGTCTGAGCACTTTGATCAGGTGAATCACCACTTTGCTGAACACGGCATTGAGGTCAAAGGCGTGTCTCTCAAGCTCGACAAGCTGATTGGTCGCAAGAACACCGTTGTGAAACAGAATAACGACGGCATTCTTTACCTGTTCAAAAAGAACAAGATCACGTTCTTTCATGGCAAAGGCGCCTTCGCGGGTCAGGTCGATGGTGGTTATGCGATCAAGGTAACGGGCACGACTTCAGCAGATCTGGTTGGCAAGCACATTGTGATTGCGACAGGTTCTTCGGCACGTGAATTACCCGGTTTGCCCTTTGATGAGCAACAAGTCCTGTCAAACGACGGTGCACTGAATATTGCTGCCGTGCCTAAAAAACTCGGTGTCATTGGCGCTGGCGTGATTGGTCTTGAGATGGGTAGTGTCTGGCGCCGTCTGGGTGCCGAAGTCACTGTCCTCGAAGCCATGCCCGAGTTTCTGGCGGCGGTGGACACACAGGTCGCCAAAGAAGCACAAAAGATTTTCACCAAGCAAGGCCTGTCCATTCAGATGGGCGTCAAAATCGGTGAGATCAAGGCAACAGCCAAGCAGGTCACGGTGCCTTATACCGATGCGGCAGGTGCAGAGCACAAGCTCGTTGTGGATAAGCTGATCGTTTCGATTGGTCGTGTTCCTTATACGGGTGGCTTGAACACTGAAGCCGTCGGACTGCAGCTCGATGAGCGTGGCTTTGTCGTGGTGGATGGCGACTGCAAAACTAATCTGCCCAATGTCTGGGCGGTCGGTGATGTGGTGCGTGGGCCGATGCTGGCTCACAAAGCCGAAGAAGAAGGCGTGGCGGTTGCCGAGCGAATTTCTGGTCAGCACGGACACGTGAACTTCAACACCATCCCTTGGGTGATCTATACCTCGCCTGAGATTGCATGGGTCGGTCAGACCGAACAGCAATTGAAAGCTTCCGGACAGGCTTATAAGTCAGGCAGCTTTCCTTTCCTGGCGAATGGTCGCGCACGTGCCCTGGGTGACACCACAGGCTTTGTCAAAATCCTTGCGGATGCGACGACAGATGAAGTCCTGGGTGTACATATTATTGGTCCTCAGGCTTCTGAACTCATTGCTGAAGCGGTCACCATCATGGAATTCCGTGGTGCGGCCGAAGACATCGCACGTATCTGTCATGCACATCCGACCTTGTCCGAGTCCATGAAAGAAGCTGCGTTGGCAGTTGATAAACGCGCGCTGAATTTCTAATTCTGCGCTGCTGTCCTCTTAATGGTCTGAACAATCCCTGATTTGTTCAGACCATTTTCTTATCTGTTATCGATTAGTTGCACGCCATGAATGTTCTTCAGTACTACGAGAAAACATTAGCCGATCGCGGTTATCAGCCTGATGCATCGCAACGTATCGCCATCGAGCGTTTACAGCGCTATTTTGACGAATGGCTTGCTTTTAAAAGCAAGCGCTCAAACGCTGTGAAACGCTTGCTCAAGCGTCCCGGTGTCCCCAAAGGTGTGTATCTCTGGGGCGGAGTCGGGCGCGGTAAAAGCTTTTTGATGGATGCTTTTTATGCAACGGTCCCGGTAACCCGGAAAACCCGTTTGCATTTTCACGAATTCATGCGTGGCGTGCATCGCCAGCTCGAAGAAGTCAAAGGCATGCAGGATCCGCTTGATGAGGTCGCCAAGCGGATTGCCAAGCGTTATCGTCTGATTTGCTTTGACGAGTTTCACGTCTCGGATGTCGCCGATGCGATGATTTTGTATCGGTTGTTGCTCAAGCTTTTTGAGCATGGAACCTCGTTCGTGATGACTTCGAACTACAAGCCCTCACTGCTTTATCCGGATGGACTGCATCGCGACCGTATATTGCCGGCCATCGCCTTGATCGAGGCTCAGATGGATATATTGAACGTTGATACAGGCGTGGATTATCGCCGTCGTGCTCTTGAACAGGTCAAGTGTTATCACACCCCGCTCAATACCGAAACAAATCAGGCGCTGCAGCATGCTTTTGAGCAGTTGTCAGACACGCCACCCATGGATCCCGTGTTACTGATCGAGCATCGTGAGTTGCGTGCGATCGAACGCGCTGGGACGGTAGTCTGGTTTGATTTTGCAACCTTGTGTGGCGGTCCACGCTCACAAAATGATTACCTCGAAATCGCAAGCCGTTTTCATGCGGTGATCTTGTCCGATGTGCCAGTGATGGGTCCCCGGCAAGCTTCTGAGGCAAGACGCTTTACCTGGCTGATCGATGTCTTTTACGATCACAAGGTCAAACTCATCATGTCTGCGGCCTGCGAACCCGAAGAGCTTTACACCACAGGTCCGATGTCTAACGAATTTCATCGCACGGTCTCACGTATTCTTGAAATGCAGTCTAAAGAATATCTCGATTCGGACAGGCGCGATACGGTTGATCTGTAGCGATTCCGTTAATCTGTAGCGATACCTTTGATCTGTAGCGATACCGTTGATTTGTAACGACACCGTTGATTTGTAACGATAGCGTTGATTTGTAACGACAGCTTTGATCTGTAATTTGGCTTTTTCATATTTTCACTGGTTCCGCACATGAATACCCGCGCCACACCTACAAATGCTACGAACACCCGTGTCCTGACGGGCATCACCACCTCGGGCACGCCGCATCTTGGTAATTACGTCGGTGCGATTCGACCTGCCATTGAGGCAAGCCGCAGTCATGATGTGGATGCGTTCTTTTTTCTGGCGGATTATCACGCGCTGATCAAATGCGAAGATCCAGATCGCATCGCGCGTTCGCGACTGGAGATTGCTGCGACATGGTTAGCCGCGGGACTGGATCCTTCGCGCGTGACCTTTTATCGCCAATCGGATGTGCCTGAAATTCCCGAACTCAGCTGGATGCTGACATGCGTGACGGGTAAGGGATTGATGAACCGCGCGCATGCCTACAAGGCTTCAGTTGATCAGAATCTGGCCAAAGGCGTTGAAGAAGACGACGGCATCAATATGGGGTTGTTCTCCTATCCTATCCTGATGACTGCAGATATTCTGATGTTCAACGCGCATAAGGTTCCCGTCGGCCGTGACCAGACGCAGCACCTCGAAATGGCGCGTGATATCGCCCAGCGGTTCAATCATCTGTTCGGCAAAGGGCGTGATTTTTTTGTACTCCCCGAGACAGTGATCGCAGAGGACGTGGCAACCTTGCCCGGTCTGGATGGCCGCAAGATGTCCAAAAGCTATAACAATACGGTACCGTTGTTCGAGGGCGGGTTCAAAGCCCTGAAATCAGCTGTTGCCAAAATCGTCACCGATTCGCGCGGTCCGGGCGAACCCAAGGATGCTGACGCGTCACATCTGTATTTAATTTACAAGGCGTTTGCCTCTCCTGATGAGTCTGCTGCGTTCCGCGATGAACTGATTGCAGGTATAGGGTGGGGCGATGCGAAGCAACGCTTGTGTGCACGTATCGAACAGGAAATGGGCCCCTTGCGCGCTCATTATGAAGACCTGATGGCGCATCCTGATCGCATTGAAGAAATCCTCCAGGAAGGTGCCCGTAAAGCACGCGTGATTGCCACGCCTTTCATGCAAGAGTTACGCCAGGCAGTAGGGTTGCGCACGCTCTCTGTTAACCCCCAGGGCAAGTCTGGTCAATCAGTCAAGGCTACAGGCAAAGCCGCGCGCTATGTGAGTTTTCGCGATGAGGGCGGTCAGTTTCGTTTTCGCTTGATGAGTGCAGAGGGGGTTGAGCTGTTTTGCTCCGTACCTTTCGCTGACCCAAAACAAGCGGGCGCCACGATGCGTGGGCTCCAACAACAGCAGGCAGATGCGGTAGTTAAACGCGTGGGTGATACGGGATTTGAGATCGTGCTCGAAGGCCAGAAAGTCGCTGATGGTGTGGTGAGTGCTTCTGGCTCAGCTCGCGATGTAGTGCTTGAATCTTTACATACCGCGATGCAGCCAGAGCTTAAATCCTGAGATTGCCTTTTTTGCTTTCTCCAATATTTGGATCGAAGGTGTTGCCAACACCTATTTACATCTCGAAACATACTTTCTAGTGGTTTTACTTCAAACTGGATCGTTTGATAATCACGATTAATGGTACTAGTATTGGCACATCTAAATATACTATTAAGAGCACCTTTAATGGCTCATATTATTCTTGCAGAAGTTTCTGCTAGCGTTTCTGAATTAAAGAAAAATCCGATGGGTACGGTTGCTGCGGGCGAAGGCTCCGCCGTCGCCATTCTAAATAGGAACGATCCCGCGTTTTATTGTGTCCCGGCTAAAGCGTATGAGTCTTTACTTGAAAGGCTCGAGGACTTGGAGCTCAATCGCATCGCAGATTCACGTCAAGGTCAATCCATCGTCAGAGTCAATACCGATGACTTATGAGCTGGGTTTTTACGAAGATGAATTAAAAGAATAGAACAAATTAGACCCTTACACCAGACAGCTTTTTCGCTCAAAATTGATCGAGAGATTGCATCAACCAAGGATACCCGCTTCAAAACTCGTGGGTCATCCGGATCGATACAAAATTAAGTTGCGAAGCTTGGGATTTCGCCTCGTCTATGAGGTCAGGGATACGGAGGTTTTGGTGTTGGTCGTTGCAATCGGTAAACGAGATAAAAATCAGGTTTACACGGTCGCATCCAAGCGCTAGATGCATGCCTTGAACTTATGGCGTGCGAATCGCGCTTGACTGCTTGAGTGCCTGAGAGAAGGACCTTTAACGCTTTAACCGCGCAAAGGCTTCGGCCATTGCGCTTTGACCTGCTGGTTCAGGCGCCGCAGCCCGGTTGGGTTTGCCGCCAGTGCGGTTCGCCTGTCCCGGACCTGAGCCGTTCGCGCTCGATCCCATCGAACGGGCTGGAGGCGCTTCGTCATTCAGGCGCATGGTGAGCGCGATACGCTTACGGGCAATGTCGACCTCTTGCACCCGCACTTGAACCGTCTGCCCAACGCGCACAACATCGCGTGGATCGGTCACGAATTTTTCGGCAAGCGCAGAGATATGCACTAGTCCATCCTGATGCACACCAATATCCACAAACGCACCAAAGTTGGCAACGTTAGTGACGACACCTTCCAGAATCATTCCGGGGAGCAGATCGTTGAGTGTTTCGACGCCTTCTTTGAAGGTTGCTGTTTTGAATTCCGGACGTGGATCACGACCTGGTTTTTCTAATTCGAGAAGAATGTCGCGCACGGTGGGTACGCCGAATTTTTCATCGGTAAATTCGGACGGAGACAAGCCTTTAAGACGGTCGCGATTGCCGATGACATCTTTCATATCGGCCGAAATCTTTTTCAGGATGCGTTCGACAACAGGGTAGGCTTCTGGATGGACCGACGACTTATCCAGCGGGTTGTCACCGTTGGCGATGCGCAAAAAGCCTGCGGCTTGCTCAAAGGCTTTTTCGCCGAATCGTGAGACTTCTTTTAAGGCCTTGCGATTAGCGAACACGCCTTTTTCGTCGCGATAGCTGACGATGTT
>CANBUF010000031.1 GCA_947372575.1 Alcaligenaceae bacterium
TGCAGCACCGTCAGGCGCGCGTCGCGCGGTGGCGGATAACCCTCGATCACAATCTGAAAGTCGAGCGCCGCCGCAGTCTCTTCAACTGCAGCCAGCAAGGCCAGGTAATCCTCAAGGTGTTTAAGCGGTGGCATGAACACATACAGCATCGTGCTGGGTGGGGACGAAAACTCGAGCTTTGGACCATTGGCGCGGTGCGGATTACGCACTTCCACGCACAACGCTGTACGGGTGAGTTTTGCTGCGGACTCGAATTTGCCTGGAGCAGACACGTCTTCGTATGCAGTGCTTTGGGTCGAAACAGTTGTTGACGGCTTACCTGCAGCCGTACCCTTACCGGTGCCCGTACTCGAACCAGCACCAGCTAAAGAAGTAGAGGCGGCAGGAGCGGCTACAACAGAAGCCGAAGCGGCAGACTTGCCCGCAGCCTTTGCAGGATTCTGCTTACGCAGCTCAGCCGCGCTCACCAAGGGCGAGTGGGCGGCAAAGGGATCCACATCAATCAGATAGGGGTAGTCTTTTTTTGATACCCAGGGCAGTGAGTCCAGAGGCAAGCGATATCCCATGGCCGAATCCCCGGGGATCAGGTACATGCGATCGTCACGCAGGAACCAGGGGCCCGAACGCCAACGCGGCCCGCCCTTGACCGACTCGTCTTCTGACAGCAACGGCAAGGCATAACCGACCACGCTATCAAGCTTGTACTCAAACACCCTGCGCAAGCGAGCGCGCTCCAGTTCATCGTCCAGTCGGGAATCAAACGGGTCAACGTTTACGGGAAGCGTGCGTTCACGCCAGAGATAATAAAAAGTATCTTCGTAGCCGCTTTGGATGAATTTGGTCTCAACACTTAGGTTCTGAGCGAGCAGAGTCACAAAAGATTGCGCATCTGCTGCGGTGTAGTGATGTTCTTCACGCTCATCGGCAAACAGTTCAGGGTTGTTCCAGCACGGCTGACCATCTGCCCGCCAATACGCGGACAAGGACCAGCGGGGCAATTGCTCACCCGGATACCATTTCCCCTGACCAAAATGTAAAAATCCACCTTTTGCGTAGCGATCCTGCAATTTTTGTAGAAGCTCACAGCCAAGTCCCCGCTTGGTGGGGCCCATCGCCTCGGTATTCCATTCATCGCCATCGCGATCCAAAGCAGAAACAAAGGTCGGCTCGCCACCCATGGTAAGTCTGACATCTTGCTGCGTCAGTTTTGCATCAACTTGCTGCCCAAGCTGATCGATAGCTTTCCATTGTTGGGGCTCATAAGGTTTGGTCACCCGTGGCGACTCATAGACCCGGCTGATTGACATTTGGTGCATGAATTCGACTTCGCACTCATCTAGTGCGCCCGAAATGGGCGCAGCTGTCGAGGGCTCAGGCGTACAAGCAATGGGGATATGCCCTTCGCCGGCGAGCAAACCAGAGGTTGGATCCAGACCGACCCAGCCTGCGCCGGGCAAATACACTTCGCACCAGGCATGCAAATCTGTAAAGTCGGTTTCGGCGCCGGTCGGGCCGTCCACCGCCTCAACGTCCGGCTTGAGCTGAATCAGATAACCCGAGACAAATCTGGCAGCCAAACCAAACTGACGCAAAGCCTGCACCAGTAACCAGGCAGAATCCCGGCAGGATCCCGAACCCAGTTCAAGCGTTTCCTCAGGCGTCTGTACACCAGGCTCCATACGGATCGTATAGGACACCTGCTGATGGGCACGGCTATTAATATCAACCAGAAAATCAATACTGCGGCGCTTGCTGCGCGAGATACTCTTGATAAATGATTCGAGTTTCGGCCCTGGCTGCGTGGTGCGCAGGTATGGGGCGAGATCCGCCACCAGTTCAGGCGAATACGCGAAAGGGAACTCCTGGGCCTCTGGCTCTAAGAAAAAATCAAAAGGGTTGTAGACCGACATCTCAGCCACCAGATCAACCGTGACCTGGAACTCCCGGGTTTTGTCCGGAAACACCACACGCGCCAGATAGTTCGAGAACGGATCCTGTTGCCAGTTCATGAAATGCAAGGCTGGCGTCACGCGTAAGGCATAAGATAGGATACGTGTACGACAGTGCGGGGCAGGTCGCAACCTGATCACCTGCGGCCCAAGGTTGATCAGCTGATCGTAACTGTATGTTGTAACGTGATGGAGTGCGATGTGTGTAGCCATGTTTCTTTTTAAGCAATTACTATGCCAGAATAGGGCCATGTCCGTTGTTCCTATGGCATGGATTTTGCTTTGCTGTAACTATCTCTTTATAGCCTACCAAGGCGCATTTTTGTGCAATCAGGCACATAACGATTTGATTCAGTGAATGTAATGGGTGATCTGATGCAACAAACACAGTCCATGCAAAATATTGCCTTCGACGAGATGATAGACCGCAGCATCCCGGCACAGCAAAGTCAGGTGCATGGCCACAGTCCACGCCCGCATTACGCTGGCTTTGCAGAGTGGCTTGCGCAGCAACCCGAACACACGCTCAAAGCACGTCGCGAAGAAGCCGAACTCATTTTCCGTCGGGTCGGCATTACGTTTGCGGTCTATGGCGATACGGACGGCACTGAGCGCACCATTCCCTTTGATATCGTGCCACGCATCTTTCCTGCGCATGAATGGTCTCAACTCGAGCGAGGCCTCAAGCAGCGCGTACAGGCACTGAACATGTTCCTGCATGACGTATATCACGATCAGAACATACTCAAAGCAGGGATCGTTCCACGCGAACAAGTACTCAACAATGCCCAGTACCGCCCGCAAATGCAAGGCGTGGATGTGCCACTCAACATCTACGCACACATTGCAGGCATCGATATCGTGCGCGCCAACCACGGCCCGGATAACGGCGCGTTCTTTGTACTCGAAGACAATTTGCGTGTCCCCTCCGGCGTGTCTTACATGCTTGAAAATCGCAAGATGATGATGCGGCTATTCCCCGAGCTCTTTGCCAAGCATCGGGTCGAACCCGTCGATCACTATCCTGACCTGCTGCTTGAATCACTGCGCCATGCCTCGCCCGCAACCTCTCGCGAGCCGAACGTTGTCGTACTCACGCCTGGCATGTACAACTCAGCGTATTTTGAACACGCCTTTCTTGCACAGCAGATGGGTGTCGAGCTCGTCGAAGGCCAGGATTTGTTTGTGCAGGATGATGTCGTCTACATGCGCACCACGCAGGGACCGCGCCGTATTGATGTGATTTATCGCCGCGTCGATGATGACTTTCTGGATCCCGAAGTATTTCGTGATGATTCAACGCTCGGTGCAAAAGGGCTGTTACGCGCCTATCGTGCTGGCAACGTCGCAATCTGTAATGCGATTGGCACAGGTGTCGCGGACGACAAGTCCATTTACCCTTACGTGCCCGAGATGATTCGCTTTTATTTAAGCGAAGAACCCATCATTGCAAACGTCCCTACCTATATGTGCCGTAAGCCTAACGAACTGGACTATGTTATCCAGAACATGGCGCAACTCGTCGTCAAGGAAGTTCATGGTGCGGGTGGCTATGGCATGCTGGTCGGGCCAGCCTCTACCAAGGCAGAGGTGCAGGCATTCCAGGCACGCGTGCTAGCCAACCCCAGCAATTACATCGCTCAGCCCACGCTCGCGTTGTCGACCTGCCCGACCTACGTCGACGCAGGCATTGCACCACGCCACATCGACTTACGTCCCTTTGTGCTGTCAGGCGAGCATGTCCGCATGGTTCCTGGTGGCCTGACTCGCGTTGCACTCAAAGAAGGTTCTCTGGTTGTGAATTCCTCACAAGGCGGCGGCACCAAAGACACCTGGATTCTGGAAAATTAAGGCGAACGCACATGCTCTCAAGAACTGCAGATCACTTGTACTGGATGGCGCGTTACACAGAACGCGCTGAAAACACCGCACGCATGCTCGATGTCAATTATCAGATGTCACTGTTGCCTCAATCTGAAAAAACGATTGAAAGCGGCTGGCGTGCCATGCTTGAAATTTCTGAACTCACCCAGGCGTACAACTCAAAGCATGCTGTCGTCACACCTGCGGATGTCATTGCCTTCATGTCGCGTGACATGGACAATCCATCCTCGATCATGCGTTGCCTCCAAGGCGCACGCGAAAACGCACGTGCCGTGCGAGGCTCGATCACGACCGAACTGTGGGAGACTATCAACACCACGTGGCTTGAAGCACAGCGCATGGTGAGCCAGGGACAGGCACAAAAAGCACCCGCCGAGTTTTTTGAATGGGTCAAGTTCCGCTCACACCTGACACGCGGGGTACATGCCGGCACGATGGTGCGCGGTGAGGCCTATGATTTTATTCAGCTCGGCTCCTTTCTGGAGCGTGCAGACAACACGGCTCGCCTGCTCGACGTTAAGTTTCTCGCCGCCGCAGAGTCGCGCGACGAGGCCACGGATCCTGTTGATGAGTTTTATTACTGGGCCGCTATTCTGCGCTCCGTCTCTGCCTTTGAAACCTACCGAAAAGTCTATCGCGATGTCATCACACCGGAGCGGATCGCTCAGTTGCTGATCCTGAATATCAGCATGCCCCGCTCGCTGGCCGCATGCTTGCAGGAAGTCGTGAAAAGACTGGCACGGGTGCGTAATGCCCAATCGTCAGAAACCCAGATGGCAGCACTCAATCTGTTCACTGAATTACGTGATCTGTCGATAGATGAAATTCTTGAAATTGGATTGCATACATACCTGACCGAGTTTCTGTCCAGGATCAATGCCGTCGGCAGTGGCATCAGCCAGGACTTCCTGCTGCCGCTTCAGGACGCGGCCTGATCAGGCATGTTGAGCCCGAAGCTCAGGCGCGGGCTCAACATGTTGCGCTGCACATTTAAATCACACACCCGCAGATTAGTGGGTTAAACTCCGGTCACGGCACAACGTTCCAGTCCTCGTGCCTCGATAAGCCCCAACTCTGTGGGCGCCCGCCTCAACGGCGTTTTTACTCCCTGTTCGTCTGCCCCGATTGGAGCCTGCTTAATTTGCTGGCCGGCACGACGATGGAGCACTTCACTTGTCTTCTTCGATTACCTTTGCTGACCTCGGGTTGGCTGAACCCCTTATGCGTGCTATTGCCGAGGTCGGCTATACCACCCCTACCCCTATTCAGGCACAAGCGATTCCGCGCGTGCTAGCTGGTGGTGACTTGCTCGCCGCAGCACAAACGGGTACCGGTAAAACTGCTGGTTTTACCCTTCCTATCCTGCACATGCTGCTGGCCAATCCGCTTGCAGTTCGCACGCCTGGTCGCCCACGTGTGCTGATTCTGACCCCGACACGCGAACTCACCGCGCAGGTTGAAGAGTCAGTCAAAACCTACGGACAGTTCACAAAAATCTCCTCACTGGTGATTTTTGGTGGTGTCAATATCAATCCCCAGGTCAATGCACTACGCAAGAACCTCGATATCCTGGTGGCAACACCTGGACGTCTGCTCGACCATTGCCAGCAACGCAACGTAGATTTATCTGGCGTCGAAGTACTGGTGCTGGACGAAGCTGACCGGATGCTCGATATGGGTTTTATCCGCGACATTCGCAAGATCCTCGCGATGCTGCCCCGTAAACGCCAGAACCTGCTGTTTTCAGCAACGTTCTCCGATGAGATCCGTGAGCTCTCCAAAGGCGTGCTGGTCAACGCAACTGAAGTCTCAGTTGCTGCGCGCAACACCACTGCTGAACGTGTGGATCAAACCGTTTACATCGTTGATCAGGCGCATAAGCGCGACATTCTCAGCCACATGATCTCTGAAAGTGGCTGGCACCAGGTGCTCGTCTTTACGCGGACCAAGCATGGTGCAAACCGCCTGGCCGAAAAACTCGTCAAAGACGGCCTCTCTGCCGCAGCCATTCATGGCAACAAGAGTCAGGCTGCCAGGACTCGGGCCCTTGCCGAATTCAAAACAGGCAAGGTCGCAGTGCTGGTAGCAACCGACATCGCCGCGCGCGGCATTGATATTGACCAGTTGCCACAAGTCGTTAACTTCGAACTGCCCAACGTCCCCGAAGATTACGTTCACCGCATTGGCCGCACGGGTCGTGCTGGCGCTGCAGGTTCAGCGATTTCTCTGGTGGACTCCAGCGAAATCAAATACCTCAAGGCAATTGAACGCATCATCAAGAAAGCCATCCCTCAGTTGCCTGCCCCAACGGGCTGGACAGCCTCACCAGCCTCCTCCCACGGCGCCGAAGATGACGCACGCGCAGCAGGCTTTCGGGATGGTTTGCATCGCAGCCCACAGCGCTCCGCCCGTCCCGCAGGCTCTGCAGGTGCTGGACGTTCAGGCCGCCCGGGTCAGGGTGCAGGTCGTAGCGGCCCGCACGCAGGCCAGGCGCCTCGTCGTGATGGTCAGAACAGTGCACGGCCCGCTCATACCAGTGGCGGCCCTGTGCGCAGCGGCACCGGCCTGGGCAGCAGTGCCGGTGGTCGTCCCGATAGCCGTGGCGACAACCGCTCTGGCCAGCGTCCAGCCGCACGTTCAGGTGCCGGTGCAGGCGCGGGTGCCCCGAGTACCAACCGTCCACGCCGTCCGGCTTTATTGTCCAAGTAATATTTAAGACACAGGCTGGCTCGTCCAGCCTGTAAAATCCGCCACCATGAGTATCTCAACTGAAGTCGCACGTCGCAGAACGTTCGCCATTATTTCTCACCCTGATGCAGGCAAAACCACCCTCACAGAAAAGCTCTTGCTTTTCGCAGGGGCGATTCAGATTGCCGGTAGCGTCAAGGCCCGTAAAGCCTCGCGTCACGCCTCCTCCGACTGGATGGAAATCGAGAAACAGCGAGGCATTTCCGTTGCGTCCTCCGTCATGCAGATGGAGTACCGTGATTGTGTCATTAACCTGCTGGACACCCCGGGTCACCAGGACTTCTCCGAAGACACCTACCGGGTACTGACCGCTGTCGATGCCGCACTCATGGTGATTGACGCGGCCAACGGTGTCGAGCCACAGACCATTCGGCTGTTACAGGTTTGTCGCGCACGCAACACGCCCATCATTACCTTTATCAACAAAATGGATCGTGAAGTCCGCGAACCCCTTGAGTTGCTCTCCGAAATCGAATCGCATATCGGCATGGATGCCGTCCCATTTTCCTGGCCAGTCGGCATGGGCAAAGCTTTTGGTGGCGTGTTCGACATCCACCGTGATCGTATGCGCCTGTTCAGACCTGGACAAGAGCGTCGCGATGACAGCAAAGATGACTTTATTGACGGACTGGATAATCCAGAGATTGCCAACAGATTCCCTGATGCATTCAAACAGGCAAAGGGCGAAATCGAATTAATTCAAGCCGCAGCGCCCGAGTTTGATCGTGAGCAGTTTCTGGCTGGCAAGCAGACCCCTGTGTTTTTTGGCTCAGCCATCAACAACTTTGGCGTACAAGAAGTCCTCGACGCCCTCGTCGACGAAGCACCGCCACCTGGCGCACGTCAGGCGCTTGAGCGAATCGTCAAACCCGAAGAACCCAAATTCACGGGCGTCGTCTTCAAAGTACAAGCCAACATGGATCCCGCACATCGCGACCGCGTGGCCTTTGTGCGCGTCAGTTCCGGCAAGTTTGACCGCGGCATGCGCCTGAAAGTCTCGCGCAACGGCAAAGAAATTCGTCCAAACAACGTTGTGTCGTTTTTGTCGCAGCGCCGTGAACTCGTCGATGAAGCGTATGCAGGCGACGTCATTGGTATCCCCAACCACGGCATTCTGCATCTCGGTGACGTCCTGACCGAAGGCGAATCCCTGCACTTTACGGGACTCCCTTTCTTTGCACCCGAATTGTTTCAAGCGGTCGAAGTCAAAGATCCCCTGCGCACAAAACAGCTGCGCACAGGTCTGATGCAATTAGGTGAAGAAGGTGCGATTCAGGTATTCAGGCCCATTGCAGCGGGTGGCGCATTGCTGCTGGGTGCCGTTGGACAGTTGCAATTTGAAGTCGTTGCGCATCGCCTTCAGGCCGAATATGGTGCAGAGGCAAGGCTCATGCCTTCACGCTACAACATGGCGCGCTGGATTACTGCAGAAGACCCCAAGGAGCTCAGCAAATTCATTGATGCTAACGCTTCTCATATCGCCTATGATGTTGTCGAAGCACCAGCCTTTCTGGTGACCTCTACTGCTCAGCTGCGTGTTGCCGAAGAACGCTACCCTGCGATCCGGTTTCACGCCATGCGCGAGCATGGTGGTCAGGTCTTTGCAGACAAGGTTTAACTCCATCGTCCTTCACGAGCTTTCTATGTCCTGGCGCGTTCTGATTATTTTCCTGCTGCTTGCTGCCGTTGCCTCTTGGCAGGGCGGCACGCAGCTGGGCGAATGGTTAGTGTTGCACGCACCCGAGTCGATTGTCTCTGCCTCCGGACCTAAAACCAGCAAGGATCAGGTACTCGATGCCAATGGTAAACCCTTTGCTGCCCAGCCTCCTCAGCCACGCATCGACGGCACACTAGGCGTTCCTCGCGAACATGCGCCTGCCGAGTGGACCATCACTGCCGTCGTTGCGAATACGGCAGATGCCAATTCCAACGCGATGAATATCGATGCAGATGGCAACGCAGAAAACGAGGAGCATGAGCTCGTAGCCGGTGGGGCGGGCCTGCTCAGTGGCACGCACGATGTCGCCACACTTGACGTAGCGACTGCTCCAAAAGACACAGCATCCAATGCACGGCAATGGGCGGGCCCATTCGATCGTACGGCACCTCAGGAGACAAAGCCTGCTCCACAGGTTTCAGCACGGCCAGCGACCGCGGCTGAAATTGCGCTCGTCTGGCAGCAAGCCCTCAGAAAAGATATTGATCAATGCAACAAGCTCGGGTTTTTTCAACGACCCACTTGCGTACAAACTGCCCGAAACAAATTCTGTGCCCCGAACTATGCCTGGGGCAAAACAGCGGACTGTCCACCAAAGGGATTTGATCAGACTGGCGGCAATTAAAGGTTATTAAAGCGCACGCCAGGCGAGGTGGCCCGTCCCATCTATATGGCGATATCCAAAGCCTAACCGGCACCAGCCTGGGACTTACGCAAGGGCGCGGTAGGAATACGCATGACCTCACGATACTTCGCAACCGTTCGACGCGCAATCGTGATCCCATCCTGATCGAGCAAGGTGACCAGCTGGCTATCGGACAATGGTTTCTTGCGGTCTTCGGCTGCAATCAATGATTGAATGCGCGTCTGCACCGCCGTTGCCGATGTGGACTCCCTACCCTCGGTCGACAAACCTGTACTAAAAAACCGCTTGAGCTCCAGCGTGCCATACGGCGTCAACATGAATTTCTGTGAAGTTGCCCGCGAGATCGTTGACTCGTGCATGCCGAGTTCAGCAGCAATGTCTTTAAGCGTCAGTGGGCGTACCGCCTGCCATCCCTTGATAAAAAACATTTGCTGATGCGCAACAATTGCCTGCGACACGCGCAAGATCGTATCAAAACGCTGCGCCACATTGCGAATCATCCAGCGTGCTTCCTGCAGCTGGCCCTGGAGTGCCGTATATTCGCCAGAGCGTGGGCTGCCAAGTGCTTCGGCATACATGGCATTGACACGCAGCCGCGGCACCACCGCTTCATTGAGCGATGCGGTCCAACCCTGTTTTGTTTTTCGCACAATCACATCAGGTACGGCAAAATCCGCGGCAGGTTTATTCCAGCCGCTTCCAGGTCGCGGATTGAGCCTGAGGACCAGCGCATGTGCACGTCGCAAGGTATCTGCATCACATTGCAATATCTCACGCAGACGTGCCATATTGCCCGTTGCAAGCACCGCCAGATGGTTCTGGCACAAACTACGCGCCACATGCAATACCGTTGCATCACGGATCTCTGGAAAAAGGTCCGCCTGTGCGTACTGCAGTTGTAAATCCAGACATTGCGCCAGATCACGCGCGGCCACACCTGGCGGATCAAAGGATTGCAACATACGCAATGCCACCCGGAAATCATCGACTTCTAAGTCAAGCGCCGGGTCCATCCAGCTGACGATCTCCTCAAGAGGGGACGCAAGCATTCCATCATCGTTCAGCTCTTCGATTAATAACTCAATCAGCGCGGCATCACGCGTGCTCACCCGCATGGTACCGAGCTGTTGCAACAAATATTCACGCAGATTGCTCTCACGCGCCGGTTCGGGTCGATCGGCATACTCGTCATCTCTTGAACTGCTGCTGCCAGAAGAAAACTCTTGGCGTTCGCGCTCCTGACCAGGCTCGTAATCCAGTGAGGCTTGTGCATCCTGCGCGGTTTCCTGGCTCGAATCTTGCTTGGTAAAGTCTTGAGCGCTAAGATCAACGGCATCTCCCTGTGAGGGCAGCGACACCATGGCTCCTGGATCCTGCAATCCTTCACCGACTTGCTCGAGCAGGGGATTTTCAACTAGCGCATTCGCAACTTCAGCCTCAAGATCAAGCGTCGACAGCTGCAGCAATCTGATCGATTGCTGCAGTGCTGGGGTCAGCGCGAGGTGCTGACCGTGACGAAGTTCGAGAAAATTACGACTCATAGGTACAATATTTTGCATGATGAATACATTCAGCACTCAAAATCTTCGCAAAGACTCTAAATTGCTTAGCAACACATTGTTGCGACTGGCACTTCCACGCATTGTGCTGCGGCTGGCGATTCTAGCCGCAGTTGCGACGTTCTGGTTCTGGATCTGCAGTTTTACCCTCAAAAAAGGGGCAACTGTCCGTTACAACGGATTTGATGCCTTCGGTCCTCAGGTTGTCGATTTCCTGACTCGCATGAATCCTTATATCTGGTGGGTGGTCGTCCTCATCATCTCACTTTGCATCTTCGCTGCCTTGCGCAGCTGGCTGCACAGCAGCTTTGCGCGTGGTCGTGCAGCTCTGGTACCACTCAATGACTTTTCGCGTCTCTGCGAGCGTCTGAGCCCCGAGGTG